>NZ_JBHIOH010000054.1:0-80107 GCF_042195375.1 Bartonella sp. CL100XZDX
AGTTTTAAAATAAAACTGTCAAAACAGCGTATTTCTTTTCTATGCATTAACAAAAAAGGCAGCTACAATATGCTGCCTTTTCGCTTTATAAATCCTAATAACACTACACTATCCCTCCTTAAGAGAGCCCTTGCTTTTTCTACTGCCTGTAAAATCAACATCCACGCCCAACGCCCATGTTTAAACCAAAGCTTTAGACGCATCAGTGCTGTATTAACAGCTCCAGCTTTTGTATGACAGATGGGAGCGAGGATATTGCGTATTTCTGTTTGTGTAATCTCTGAAATAGACAGACAGCCTAATTTGAGGAGAATATGGAGTTTTAAAGGTGAAAACCAGTTTCCATCTTTACCATCATTTTTAATTCAGCTTTACAACTTTCAAAAGCATCTAAGGCAATGTCTTTTAAGTAATGGAGATTACGCATTGCCTCACGTTTTCGTTTCTCACGTTCTTTAATGGGGGCACGCCCCTCACGTAAAACAGCACGCCACCCAGTTGCCAATTCACGAGCTTGTTTTAAAGGGACATCTCTCAAGGCACCCAAGCCCATTTCACGCCGGCGCCCCCCGTGAAAGGTATAACGGTAAAGCCATTGAGCGCCCCCATCTTTACGTTTGTGAAGGAGCAATCCGGCACCATCATTATATTTTCCAGCTCGTGGGTGTTGCTAAAGCCCTTGGCTCTTGAGACGATTCATAAGAGCCATTTTTACTCCTTTCTTATACATTTTTTACCCACACGCCAGCCCCGCTTGTGGTGTGCAAGAGAATGGTTTTGCTTGATTTAAGACAAACAGGTTTAAAATGAGAAAATTTTACGTTATTCAGAACTCTAATTCAATGAAAGTACCGATAAATTATCATTATAAATCATTACATTATACCATTTTTATCAAGATAAAAGATAAGGTATTTTTATCTAGAATATGTCACAAAGTATGCAGCCTTTTCGAACATGAAATCCATTTTTTCCTGAAGTGTTTTCTTTTCCACTTAAATACGATTTTTCTCCTCTTCACATGGGTTGCGCAGCTATTCATCATCGAATTTGCCCATAAAGCTAAAAAAGTGTATTTTTAGATAATATAAAGATAACAGCATTAAGTATAAATCTTAAAAAATAGAAGATTTCTTGCTTTTTCACTTATGGAAGTACAGAAACTCTACCGTTTGATTATGCTCCTCTTTGAAGATAGATATGGTGCTAATATGCGCCATAGAGCTGTCCAAGCAAAGATGATATTAGAAAAATGAAAAAAAGCACACTGGATAAATCATCAATCATAGCTTACAATATAACAGAGCATAATGGTGTTTTCATATGGCTACACTCTTCCCTTGTGATATCTGTACAGCAGATATCTCTAAAACTTCTATAAAAAATACTATTAAAGTTATGCTGTAAAAATGTTAATTGCCTCAACAATCATTTGTCAAAAATTTGCAAAGAATAATCAGAGAACTAACCTTTTGAACCACGAACATAATTTGTGTGCTAAGGATTTGATTTTTACCAACTTTTAACATATTGATGATCTTAAAATTAAATCAGACAGCCTCCCCAGTTAGTCCGGATAGGTAGGTATCTAACAAAAACTATTGTTAGGACCGTAGAAGATCGTACCCCATCCTTGTATGAGAAAGTGAACTTCCTTAAAAAACTTTGATATTGATGATACTAAACAGATTGGTATTCATTTTTACCTTAATCCGATAGATCCTGCCATTAAAGGTGCGTTTAGCACAATACACAGTTATCTCACAATTTAACCTTCTATATTGATGTAAACTATCAGAAAAAATTTTAAAAGACGTATAGCCGAGACAAGTTTTTCTGATAGAATACACTACCAATTTTAATATAAAATTATAAAAAAATAAGCATATTGATCCGTTTACTATTAACAAAAAAACGGAGTGTATTTTTTTGTTATTTACAATCTATTATAGCAATAAAATAAATTCTTTCTTTACGATGTGTTGTCGCTATCTATAAAGATTTATTTACACTTCCATTGCTGGTTCTTCCAAACAAACAGTTTTGAGAAAATTAATGCATGAAAAGAAAATCTAACAACAAGCGCTTTATCTTTCACATACAAAACGCTCAAGAAAGCTAGTTATTTCATTTATAAAATGAAATAACTCAATAAAGTTCTTTTTGTATCAATAAAAGATGTTTTTAATGAAATATTCAAAATATTGATTTATAATGATAATTTAGCGTTATTCCTATTGAATTAAAATCTTGAATATCGTAAATTTCTCTCATTTAAAATCTGTTCCATGTTGAACTAATCAAAATCATTCACTTACACATTACAAGCGGGGCTGCGTGTGAAGCAAAGTTATATAAGAAAAGCCTAAGAATTCCTCTCATGCACCGCCTCAAGTGCCAAAGGCTATCCACACAACATTGGGAGCTAGCAAAGTATGTAATGGGGTTGCTCTTTTATTAAGCCGTAAAGGTATCGGCTTGCTCCTTCGTAAGCATAAAGATGATGGGACTCTATAGCTTTAGCGTTATAGCATTCATGAAAACCATCGCGAAATGGGCTGTGCGACCTTAGAAAAATGGACTTTGCTACCCTTAAGGAAAAGCTTCTTTAAAGAAAGCCTGTGAATAGCCCCCTCATCACTTCTTCTAGCAGAGAAAATTTTCTGATCGTTTTGGTGAGTACATCAAATAATACATCTCAATGCGATAGAGCTTTTATAGCGATTATCTTTAATAGACAGTTTTTAAATATCATACTTCATAGTGCTTTTAGCATAAGCTTAACCAAGCTAGGTTTTATGAAATCCACTTTTCTCGACTTTTTATGATCATGAACAAGTTTTTCTGAAGCAAAACTTCAAATCATAGAGAACACCATAAAATATAATTCGTTTTGTTATTTACAATAAAAACGTAATAATATAAAAAACTGATCGGGTACTTGCGCCATCAGGGGAATGAAGTAAGCATCAAAGCATACCAAATACTAAAGGCATATCTATGTGTAAGAAATATATTTATAAGAAAAATTTTTTGTTATGTACAATTGCTGGAACTTTCATTTTTTCTCATTTTGCTCCAACTTATGCAAATAGACAACCTCCTGAAATTATTAGTGAGTTTAAACTGGAGAAAGGAGAAGAAAAAACTCTTAATAACGTTTTTATCCGCAATGGATTGAGCGCAGTGCACGCCTCTGAGAAAGCAATTGCCACAATTACGAACTCAACAATACATTCAGCTTCGTTTGCTTTTGCTGTATCACAAGGTGGACGTATTAATGCTAAAGAAGTAAAAGTCAATGCCCTGTATACTGGTCTATCGATTTCAAACGGTATCATTAACATTGAAGATTCATTCATAGAAAGCAAAAGAAAATCCGGTATTATTTTTCATAGCATTTTAGATGTTTTTGTAAAAGATGGTGAAGAAGTTATCAATAAAGCAATTCTTAACAATACAAGACTGCTTGTGAAAAATGGTGTCGGTATTTTAGGACCATCATCTTCAAAGTCTATTGCCGAGGTTCAACTTAGAAATTCAGAGATTCGTTCTGATGTACTATTACAAAATAATGTAAAAAAGAAAACAGATTCAGATCCTCATCCTGTGACTTTTGTATTAACCGCCGATAATTCGATTATGGAAGGAAGAGCAAGAACCTTAGCAGTAAATACAACTGTTTTTAATTTAAACAACAATAGCAAATGGTATTTAAATGTAAGTCAATACGACATAAATCGTGATGTTAGTTCATTTAATTATGCACTCCATGACATTAAGCAACGAGCGCTGTCTACCGTTTCAGTACTGAACTTTAATAATAGCTCTATTGTGTTTAATCCGCCACATGCGCTGGCAAAGAATCAATATCAAACCTTGAGTGTAGGACGAACAACTGAGCTTCCTAATCCACACGAAAACAGGAACTCCGCTATAAAAACCGTTTATAATGCAGTAGGTAATGCAAGGATTTATTTCAATACAGAATGGAGTGATGGTTTAAAAAGAGAACAACAAAAAACGGACCGTCTTCTTGTCCATGGAGATGTATCAGGCACCACAACAATTAGTTTCAATAGTCTTTCAAAAGATGAGCCATCAAAAGAAGAAGCTTCTATTCCCGCGAATATGCGTGGACTGTCGCTCATTCAAGTATCTGGAAAAACAGATGAAAATGCCTTCAAACTAGCGAATGGCTATGTCACAATGGGCGGTTTGCCTTATAAATATGTCTTAAATGCCTATGGACCAACATCACGTCTTGGAGAAGCAGAGAGCACACAAAGCCATTTAGGAGAAGTAACTCAACAATCACAAGAAAAGTCCTCAAAAACCGACACGACCCCCGTTATATTAGGTGGTGCTGTTTTAAAGATTGAGAATAATATAAAAGGTGAATCAACACCAAATTCTGAGCAAATAGGGAGCACACAAAACCATTTGAGAGGAAATCAGAATTTCTGGGATTTCCGCTTGCAAAGGGCAACGCTCGATGATGAAGGAAAGATCAGAGCTCTCGTTCCTCAAGTGGCAAGCTATTTGTCCATGCCTAACGCACTATTCTTAGCTGGACTGGCTGATATAAACAATCAAAACACTTTACTGAACACGATACAAGAAACGGGCTTTGAGACAAAAGATCATAAAAACAAAGGAATCTTCTTCTCGACTTATGGCAATAAGATGACATTATCCTCTCACCGTACACCATTGCAATATGGCTATGGAGCCGATATTCACTATGCTGCTTTACAAGCAGGCTTTACATTAGTAGCTCTAGAAGATCAAAACATGACCACCAATTTTGGTCTTTTCGGGACATATGGGAAATTAGCTTTCACTCCAAAAGATATGGAAGGTGCTGACAAAAGTACACTCAATAAATGGTCAATTGCTGCATATAGTGGACTGTGCCATAATAATGGTACATATATCCATACTCTCGTTACCTATGGAATGCTCAAAGGAGATATCACCACAGCTCTCATAGGAAAGACTGCAGAATTGAAAAACGCTGATACATTCAGTGCATCGGCGACCATTGGACAAAAGTTCGAAACCAGTAGGAAAGGATTGGGCTTTGAACCACAAGCACAAGTTGTTTATCAACGTCTCATGCTTGGCACACTCTCAGATGTCGATAGCTTTGATGTAGATATGGGAAATCCTCATCAATACTTAGTGCGTGTTGGTGGGCGCTTAACGCAAACGACGATTTCTATCGAAAAAGACAGTATTCTTTCTTTCTATGGTAAATTGAATATTGTTAAAGCTTTTTCTAACAATGGTACAATACAGATTGGTGAATCGTTCCACTTTGATTCTATAGGAGCTTTTGTTGAAGGTGGACTTGGTGTAACTGCACAACTATCACAAAATATCGCCCTTCATGCTGATGTTAATTATCAACATAAGCTTCAAAAAACTGGTATATCTGGAGCAAGCTTTTCAGGCGGAATACGCTATCAGTTTTAAGAAAAAGCAAAAATAACTTATAGTCTATTCATTTTTAATAAAAAAGCAGTACGAATGTACTGCTTTTTTGCAATCTATCGAAAAGAGCCATCAATAACGGTTCTTTCTATACAGCTTTCTTGAAAGAATTAATTTGATTCAAACCAAATGCAACAAAATTCTTTATCTCTCGATAACTGTTGAAATTTCAAGAGAGCTGCCTTTTTTATTTATAAAAACCGAGTGGATTCAATGAAAACTGTTGTATATCGATAAAGAGTACAAAATATTTTAGCTTTTTTACATCAAAAAAATTCATAGTGAATAATTCTATATGCAAGAAAACCACCTGAAAGCTTTTTGCAAGCGCGCAACAAATATTCTCCAAAAACTTTGTAAAGTTTTCATAACAACAACCTTAAGTAACAAACATCTTTGCAAAATATTTTAATTCTTAGCACTTTAAAACAAAAATACTTAGCAAGCTAGGTTTTCTGAAATCCATCTTCGCTGCATTGCGCTTTCTATTTTAAAAGCTCTTCTAAGACCAATTTTTAAACGATAAATAACAAAACGCAATATTCGTTTTGTTATTTACAATAAAAACATAATGATATAAAAACTGATTGGGTACTTGCGCCATCAGGGGAATGAAGTAAGCATCTAAGCATACCAAATACTAAAGGCATATCTATGTGTAAGAAATATATTTATAAGAAAAATTTTTTGTTATGTACAATTGCTGGAACTTTCATTTTTTCTCATTTTGCTCCAACTTATGCAAATAGACAACCTCTTGAGATTTCTACGGTCCAAGTAGCTAATGGAGAAGAGAAGAGCCTTCATAATGTTTTTGTTCGTGGTAAGTATGATGCCGTGCTTGCTAAGAAAGGTCATATTACCATTACAAACTCAATAATGCACTCAGGCTTTACTTTGCTTTCTGCAACGTCAGGTGGTCAAATTAATGCCAAAGGAATTGTGGGAAAGACAGAAGAGCATGGTTTGTCACTCACAAACGGCGCAATCCATATTGAAGATTCAACATTAAACGTCATAGGCCACAGCAAAGCCTATGGTATCAACTTTGGTTATATTCTGAGCTCTACAATAAAAGAAGGAGAAGAAGTTGTAAACAAAGCAATTCTTAATAATACAAAACTTCTTGTAAACGACGGTGTAGGTATTTTCGGACCTTATTATCCCAAAACTAATGCAGTGTACCTTAAAAACTCAGAAATTCGTTCTGATATGTTATTAAAAAATGAAGTCTCACCCTTCGTCGAGATTCAACCTACTACTTTTACATTAGATGCTGATAATTCGATTATGGAAGGAAGAGCCAAAACGCTTCCTCAAAATACAACGGTTTTCACTCTAAACAATAACAGCAAGTGGCATTTAAAAATTAGTCTATTTGAATTAGAAAACAGTTTTAGTCTATTTGATTACAAGCTCCTTGATCTTAAGAACCGAGCACAATCAATCGTTTCAGTTCTAAACCTTAATAATAGCTCTATCATATTTAATGCGCCGCATAAACTAGCAGACAATCATTATCAAACCTTGCATGTAGGAAAACATCCACAAAAAACAGAGCCAAACAGAAGCTCTGATGCAACAACGGTTTACAATGCATTGGGCAACGCAAGGATTTACTTTAATACCGAATGGAGTAATGGTCTTACAAAAGAACAACAAAAAACTGACCGTGTTCTCGTTCATGGTGATGTCTCAGGCACCACAACAATCTATTTCAATAATCTTTCAAAGCATGCAGAACCATTCGATGATGAAGAAAATACAATTCCTTTGAATATGCGTGGGCTCTCACTTGTTCAAGTTTCTGGGCAAGCAAATGAAGATTCCTTCAAACTGGCCCATGGCTACACCACAATGGGCGGTTTGCCTTATAAATATGTCTTAAATGCCTATGGACCAACGTCCCGCCGTGGAAAAGCCGATAGAGCACAAAGTCATTTAAGCGGAATATCACAAGAATCAAAACAGAAAGATGCACAAAACACCAATGCATCATCCCTCGAAAAAGGAAATAACGGACAAGCTCCCTTGGAAGAAAATGAGAATTTCTGGGATTTCCGTTTGCAAGGTGCGACTCTCGATGATGAAGGAAAGATCAAAGCTCTTGTTCCTCAAATGGCAAGCTATTTGGTTATGCATAATGCAATATTCTCCTCTGGCTTGGCTGATATAAACAATCAAAATACACTGTTAGATAATATGCACTCAACAATTTTTGGATTAGAAGGTCATAAACAGAAAGGGATATTTTTAACAACTTATGGCAACAAGATGACGTTATCTTCCAGCCGTAGTCCATTGGAATATGGTTATGGTGCTGATGTTCACTATGCTGCTATACAAGCAGGCATGACATTAGCAACGTTAGAAAATCAAAATATGACCGCGAATCTTGGTCTTTTAGGCACATATGGAAAGCTCGCTTTTGCGCCAAAGGGTATGGAAGGTTCTGACAAAAGCATACTGGATAAATGGTCCTTTACGGCATATGGGAACCTCCACCATGATAATGGTCTCTATGTTAATGCACTTTTCTCTTACGGCATTTTAAACGGACATATTACAACAGCCCTTATCGGCAACACTACAGAGTTAAATAATACGGATACATTAAATATATCAGCTACCGTTGGACAAAAACTAGCTACTGGTGTTGAAGGAGTATCCTTTGAACCACAAGCACAACTTATTTATCAACATATTGCATTTGGCTTTCTTTCAGATATTGATGGCTTCCAAGTTAATATAAAAACCCCTCATCAATGGTTGGTCCGTATTGGAGGGCGTTTAACGAAAACAATGCTTCCCATTGAAAAAGATCGTGTTCTTTCTGTTTATGGTAAATTAAATGTCATCAAAGCTTTTGGTGAGAAGCGTACTATCGATGTTATTGAATCTTTCCATCTCGATTCTATGGGCTCTTCCCTTGAAGGTGGGCTTGGCATTAACGCGCAACTTTCTAAAAATATCGCACTTCATGCTGACGTTAATTACCAACATAAACTTCAAAAAGCTGGGTTCTCTGGAATTAACTTTTCCGGTGGAATGCGTTATCGCTTTTAGAAATCTTAGCTCTCTATTTTGACGCATAAGCAGCGCTGAGATGAAAACAGTGCTGCTTATATTTTACTACATTACAAAAATTGTAGTGTGTCAAAAAGTGGTTCATTTTTAGCAAAACAAAGAAAAATATCTTAAGGAACATCTCTATGCATAAGAATCTTTTATTATGTACAACCGCTGGTGCTTTGTTTTTTTCTTCTTTTAATTTTACGTCTACCAGTACCGCTTCTGGTCTAAGCCACCAGGAACGCCATGCTCTTGAAGGGATCATGAAATTACCTGAACAATATCGCCATGCCATTGATTCAATAAACACACCAACACAAGCAGAAAAAAATCTTGAGAAGATAGCCTCTGGCGCCATGATGGAAGATAATTCGCACTTCAACCAAGCACTTGAAAATCATATGGATCGTGTAAGAGATACGATTAACAACTCTTTTGCAGGTGAAAGTCGTTACGGTTCTGATGCACATATGAACGTGGTGAACCACGAAATGGATAATATACGTGACCAAGCCATAGCATACCTTGAACAATTACGTCAGAACCGATTAAAAACAAGAGAAAATTTATTACGTGGCTACGACAAAGTAGTTTCCGATGCCGTGCAAGCAGAAAAAATTCTTGATGCTGATAATCAACAGCGTTTTAATACCGCGCGCCAACAATGGGTGAGCCAAGACAATCATAATTGGTTTGAACTGCAAAATAAAGCAGTACAAATAGATAGTGCTTTACAAGAACACAACAAGGAACTTTCCAATACTTTACGCAAAGCGGTATTAGAAGCTTTGAACAATAATGAAATAACCAACGTGGAGAGAAAAGGAGATATAACCTCTCCTTCATCTGAAGAGAATAGACAACCTCTTATTGTCTCCAGTACAAGACAAAGACGCTCTAGTGATAAATTACCACCCGCTCATGTTGCTGCCCAACACAAGGATAATTCAAAGGACAATTCATTCACAAGAACAGATCATGGAATGAGACAGCCTAAAATAAATGAAAATTCGCAATCTGATATTAATCCCCAAACAAACACCACTTCCTCGGAATCGAAAACGACTCTTCCATCCGAAAAAGCGCATATGAATTTGCTCCCAAAAGTTGGAAATACCGCTACCGCGGCTACAGAGAGCACCTTTAAACTTACAGATGATGATAAAGCAACTGCAACTTCTACTTCTCTTGAAGGGACAGCAAAAAGAACAATTCTTACACCACAAGAAGAAAGCTCTTTAGTCATGCCTATCGCGATGTTTGCTGTTGGGTTTAGTGATGTCAACAATCAAAATATCTTGTTAGACAATATGCAAATAACAATGTTTGAACCCAAAGATCATCCAGAAAGAAGCGTTTTCTTATCCTCTTATGGCAATAAGAGCACGTTTTCTTCCAAGGTTCAAGCAGAACAAGATGGTGTCCAAGCAGATATTCGCTATGCTGCATTGCAAGCAGGAGCAACATTAATAGCGCTAAAAGATAAAAATAGCAGCAGCAACTTTGGCCTTTTCGGAACATACGGAAAATTATCTTTTACTCCTAAAAACAAGGAGAGCTTTCAAAAAAATATGTTTGATAAATGGTCACTCACCGCATATGGAAATATTCAGCATGACAGTGGCATCTATGCAAGTGCATTTCTCTCTTATGGAATTTTCAAAGAAAATAACGCCACAGCTCTCATCAAACATACCTCAAAAGTGAAGAATAGTAAAACATTAGGAGCCGCTGCAACTATTGGTCAAAAACTGTCAACCAGTTTGGAAGGTGTAATCCTAGAACCGCAAGCACAACTTGTGTATCAACGTCTCATGCTTGGTTCTTTATCAGATAGGAGCTCTTTCTCAGATGACGATAACTCTAAATCAGATGGCGATAACTCTAAAATAGACATAAGCAAACCTCATCAATGGTTGCTCCGTATTGGTGGACGTTTGACACAAAACAAAGGCCATGCCTTTTCCTTCTACGGCAAACTGAACATGATCAACACTTTTAGTGAAAACTTTCCGTTTGCTGCTATGGAATCTTTAATCGAAGGTGGTTTTGGTTTTCAGGCGCACTTATCGCAAAATATCGAGCTTCATAGTGATCTCAGCTATCAACATAAACTCAAAAAAGATGGCATCTCTGCAATAAATATTTCCGCTGGAATGCGCTATCACTTTTAAAAATACTTATATTCCTATCTTGAAATATAACGTGCTCTCATTATGTTTCGTTTTGTCTCTTACAAAATAAACATAATGAGGCCAAGGTTTTATCTTTTATTAAGAGAGGGGAAACATTTAGGAATACATCCATATGAAAAAAAGTTTTTTACTATACACAGTTTCTGGAGTTCTGTTTTGTTCTTCCACCAGCTTGTCTAATGCTCTTCATGATACGAATACACAACCTACGATAGCTCTCTCTTCTCTGCAACCCACTCATCAAATAGGTGCATCCAGAACTTCTAATCCCTATTCAAATGCATCATCTTCGTATCCACCTTCAACATCTAGGTCTACAAGAACGACCAGAAGCTCTTCTCCTACAGGGAGTGAATCTACAACGCCTACTTCCACGAGCACTCTACCTCCCAAAACACAACTTGAAGGAAATACAGAAGATGTACAATCTACCCCTACAGCCACACAAGACACTATTACACAATCTCCAGCGATAGGAACAGCTTCAACGACAGAAATGGAAGCAAAATCTAGAAGACGTTCAGGGGTGCCATCCTCTTCTACAAACTCTTCCAGAAAAAAAACGCCCGAAAATTCTGCTGTATCCTCACAGTCAGAACCTACAAGCACGGAAGCTACAAGACTAACAACAGAGCTATCGCCAACGCCTAAAGAACCAGAACTCGCACAGCCAATATCTTTAAGACTAGAAACTGGACAATCAGCATTACCGGTACCGCCAAAATCTGTAAAACCAGCGCCCGTGCAATCTGCCTCAACACAAAAGGTATCTGCAAAATCAGAGCTTGAAAAACCAATATCACCAACAAAACAACCTGAAAAGTCTACACAAACTGAGGATATAAGCTCTGGAGTTGAGGCTACAAACGGTCAGACCATAACGCTACATAACAAAAAAATTCAAGACAATGGTTTTGCTGTACATGCAGATGGAAATAATTCAAAAGTCAACATGATAGGGGGAACAGTTGATGCACGTTTTGTTGCACTAAGCGTATCAGATGGTGGAGAAATTGATGCTACAGGTATTACTGCAACAGCAGAAACAGCTGGTTTGCTAAACATGAGGGGCACAATCAAACTTAAGGATTCAAGCGTACATGTCACGGGAAATTATGAAGCAGACGGTATTATTTTCCGCAATAATCAATACTATACCCCTAGAAAACAATATACACGCAATGCTGAAAGGAATAACAATGTCGTTCAAGAACAAGCTATTCCTAATAAAGATAAAGTAACCCTAGAGAATACAAAGCTTTTTGTTGAACATGGTAGCGGTATCAACCTTTATGGAACAGGCGTAGACGGAGAAGTCAACCTTAAAAATTCAGAAGTCCATGCCGATATTTTATTAAAAAATATAAAGAACGAAAGTGCCTCCACAAACACTATTACATTAGTTGCAGACCACTCTTCTTTAGAAGGTCGGGTAAGAACTTCTAAAGATAATAGAACAGTTTTTGATCTAAAAGAGGGGACGAAATGGCTTTTAAAGGCGAATAAAAATGCCACAAATAATGATAATATTTTAAATGACTATAGACAGTTTGATGTTGATGAAAAATCATACTCTAATCTTTCTGAATTGCACCTTACAGACAGTGTCATTATGTTTGACAAGCCAATGGAGGGACATTATCAAACTCTGTTTATAGGACCTAATCTTTCGCAAGAAGACGAAACGACCCACACAGCAGCGGTTTACAGTGCAACAGGTGTTGCAGAAATTTATGTAAATACTCAATGGAATAAACATTCTCCTATCACGGAGCAACAGACTGATCGCATTGTGATTAATGGTGATGTCTCAGGGAGTACTGTTGTTCACATCAATCTCCAAGAAACAGATAAAAAAATAACCGATAGCTCTGCTGTTTGGGAAGAACGCATGGCGTCACTTCCTTTAGGGACACATGGGATTTCAATCATTCAAGTTTCCGGACAAGCAAATGAAAATTCCTTCACGTTAGCAGGAAACTATATGACAATAGGGAAACAACCTTATAAGTATGTAATTACAGGCTATAAACCTGGAACATCTCATGAGAGCCAAAATCTTTTTGGTAAAAACAGTAATTTCTGGGATTTTCGCTTACAGAATGCCTACATTGATAAGGATAAAAAGGTTCGAGCCCTTTTACCACAGGTAGCAAACTATTTAACCATATCTAATACTTTGTTTTCTGCTGGATTTACTGATGTAAACAATCAAAACGCGTTGTTAGATAATATGCGCACAACAGTATTTGGGGCAAAAGACAATAAAAAAAATGGTATCTTTTTCTCTTCCTACGGCGAGAAAGTCACCTTATCTTCCAACCGCGATCCATTACATTATGGCTATGGTGCTGATGTAAACTATACTGCTTTACAAATAGGTGTCATATTAGCCGCCTTGGAAGGTAAAGACATAAGCACACATTTTGGTCTTTTAGGAACATACGGAAAACTTGCCTTTACGCCAAAAGAGATGCAAGATTCTGAAAAGACAACTCTTGATAAATGGTCTTTTGCCGCTTACAGCAGCATCCAACATAGCAATGGTATATATCTAAACACACTTCTTTCTTACGGAACCTTAAAAGGAAATATTACCACGGCTCTTGTTGGGAATGCCGCAAAATTGGATGGTACCGAGATGCTTAATATATCTGCAACCATTGGTCAGAAATTAGCAACCAATACAAAAGGGCTGGTCTTTGAACCACAAGCTCAATTCATTTATCAAAATCTCATGTTTGATATTTTCTCAGATACCAATGGCTTAAAAGTAGACATGGGCAATCCACATCAATGGTTGATCCGTTTTGGTGGACGTTTAACAAAAACGATAATGGCTGTTGAGGAAAACAAGGCTGTTTCCTTCTATGGTAAAATGAATGTTATCAGAACTTTTGGCGATGGTAAAACAATAAAAATTGCTGATACCTTTCATGTTGATCCTACCGGCTCTTCAGTTGAGGGAGGCATGGGGGTGAACGCATATCTTTCTCAAAATATCGTACTAAACGCCGATATCAGCTATCGGCAAAAACTGCAAAAAGCCGGTGTATCTGGCACCAATTTGTCTGGCGGAATACGTTATCGTTTCTAAAGCAGAAGTTAATTTTAACTTAAATAAAAAAGCAGCACAAAGTGCTGCTTTTTTATTTAAATTTATATATATTTTTAAATTCTCAAAAATCATTATCACATCAAAGAAGATTTTGACTTATAATATTTCTTTTGCATATTGAATAAAAAACTGAATATCTTAGCATTCTCTCATCAAAATACCCCATAAAGTTTTATGTCTTATATCACCACACCTCAAGCGATGATGTTTTTACAGCACAACAGAATAAGCATTCATGCATATTTTTAAAAAAGTCAGCCCCTTCTTCGCTGTGGACGCTCTATTTATTTTAAATGATGTGCATTTAATATACCTGCTATAAAGACTTAGTATCTGGTATAAATTCTTAAAGGCATGTTTTTCCTCTAAAATCTCAATGCTACAGCAACTCCATCATAAGACAAGCATTTGATTTATAAAGACAATTAATTGTTTTGCATGTTAAATGAGAATCCAGAATATCGTAAGATTCTTTCATTTTAGACCTGTTCCATGTTGAATCAACAAAAACCATATCTCTTGCAAGTGACAAGGGGGAAGAGCCATAGGGATAAAAAACTATTAAGAAAGGATTAAAAATGCCTCTAATGAACTATCTCAAGTGCCAAGGGCTGTAGCAACATTGGAAGAAAGCAAAGAATATAACAATATCAACTTGCTCTTTTATTAAGCATAAAGATGGTCGTACCCTATAGATTTTATATTATTTCCATGGGGACTTTTTATTATACCATTCACAAGCGCCGTTGCATCAAAGATGTCGTTGCGCCCCACAACCACCATCACGAAATAGACTTGAGAGCTTAGATATCTCTTTAAAACAAGGCCGTGAATTAGGAATAACAAATCCATTCTATTTTGAGCATTTTGTCGTGCATGAAGGACGTGCCCCCAGTAAAAAATACAATAAAAAAAGCGTGAAACAATACGTAATCTTCATTATTTAACAGATAGTGCTTTAGATACTTTTGAAAGACATAAAGCTAAATTAAAGGACGGCAGGACAGAGGGAAGCTGATTTCTCCCCCTTTATTCTTTCCCAATGAGATTGCCGCCCCATTTCAAATATTACGCCAACAAAGATATACGCAATATATCCACTCAAATCTGGATGCTCTCTCCAATCTGACATACAAAAACTAAAAACAGCAGAAAGAAAATATTAAACCGCTTTAATTTTTGTCTCAAACATATAGATTTAAACAACGAACCGCTTCATATCACCACACTTCAAAGAACAATACTCCATGAGGCTTATAAGCAATATTCATCACATACTCTTCATCATTCATGCTTTTTGCTGACTTTGTGGTTATGGCGGAGTGAATGCACCAGATCCCATCCCGAACTCGGCCGTGAAACGCTCCAGCGCTGATGGTACTTTGCCTTAAGGCACGGGAGAGTAAGTCGCCGCTAGGTCTGCTAAATGCGCATGCAAAAGACTCTAATGTATAAACCTTACATTACCACAGCCCCAAGGAAGCTGTTTTTAAAGCATCACAGGCTGGTCTAAATATCCTCTTGATCGCCTCTCCCTAAACTAAAAAATGAAGCCCCCTATTAACTTAGTCTGCAAACAATTCTCTGTAAATAATCCGCCTTCTCTGAGTTCTCTTTCAGCCAGTTTCCCAAAACATGCGGTTCACATCACTACACCTTAAAAGACACTGTTTTAAGAACAGCATTTTACAGTACAACAGGATAATAATTTAAATACCCAAATGCACTTAAAACAAGTCTACTCACTAAACGCACTATTTATCCAAATCAACTGCCCTACCTAATCATTGTCATGACTTAGAACAGCCCGTATTAAGCAGATTTGAATCATTCCTCTATTTCTTTTGCAAGTCCAGATAGTTGTATAGCTCTAGAAAGATCATTAACTGCATTTAAATGTGTTTGAAGTAATTCACTATTACGCTGTAATTTTTCTTGTAAATCAGACAACAAACTTTCAACCTCATGCTCAATATCTTGATTCATGTAGCGCTTCACATCACTCATGGATTTATTAAGATCACGCAAACCACGTATTTTACGCAAATTTATTTCTTCGTAATCTGGAACACCACTGCTCTCTAGCATATTGCTTTCATAATCAACAACTTGAGCTAATCCTTTAACAGCAGCAACAAATTTTGTCATCGCCCAATCACGATCAATAAGATTATTATCAAGAACTTTTGCTTTTGCTGCAAAACTATCATCACCATATTGCACTACAGACATTTTTACTTCCCCTTCAACACTATTGTTCAATCTTACTTTCAAATGAGGGAGATTAAACAGGTTCTCTTCAATGCTGATACACTCAACCAAGCTCGTGGTGCAAACATTGCTCAAACAACAGCACGACAATCCTTCAAAGCGTATACCACTTCAACTTTCAACGCATTCTCTTCAAATATTTTTCTTGCTTTGCTCCAAAACCATCATTGCGGCTATACTAATTCATCAAAACGCTATAAACTCAAACCTTACGATAATATCGAAACTTCCATATTTGTTCTGTCTATTTCGCTTTACCGATTTTATCTTTGCCTATTTTATCACCAGTACGTCTTCAACAGAAAACAACAATGCTCTCACGAAAACTTCGGCCACAAAAACTATCTGCCGACAAAAACCCGCAGCCTATCTTGCAGCATATAAAAACGTAAGCCCATTAAAAATTTCAGCATTTTACCGATAGCAGCATTTTACCCTCCATAACCGTATGGCTCTCTCTGCACCTAAACCTGTATACCTTCTGGCGTCCCATAAGATGGCACCCTACAAGATCAGTTTGCACCCATTCAAAAAGACATCCCCTCTCCCATGCTCTTTCTGCACACATGCAGTATTTCGCATAAAACACAAAAAGAATGCTCTTTTGAACAGATCAGCCATACAGCAATATAAAAAAAGACATCTTAAAATAGCTAAACAGCCATCAATCTTCCTTTTTTAAGTTATCATTCGCTTTTCTTTGCAATGAACGACTATATAAGATTTTTTGAACCTTTTCAAGAATTTCTTAGCCAATCAGTTCGATACGTCTTCAATCGCATATTCACGCGCTTGTTTTAAAGAAACATCTCGTAAGTGCACCCAAGCCTATTTCGCGCCGCGGCCCATGAATGGTATAATGATAAATCTTCCATGACATGTATAAAATCCATTGAGCACTTTCCATCTTTACGCTTAATAAAAGAAGCAAGCCAGCACCATCATATATTTTGCTAACCCCTTATATTCTGATACCCTTGGCACTTGAGATGGTTCATAAAGCGTGGCCTTTCTTGTACAATTTCTCTGCGCATGGGAGCTCCCTGCTTGTAACTGCAAAAGACATTGTTTTAGTTAATTCACCACGAAACAGATTTGGAATGAAAAAAATTCCAGTATTCAGGGCTCTAATTCAAGTTGAATAACGATAGATTATCATTATAAATCAAAATATTATCCAATGCATAATGCTTAATGCTCCCCCACATTGATATTTTCAGAATTTCCACAGTATCTTCCTATAGATTATTTCGCTCCATAAAACAGTTTGCTCTTAATATCGCGGCTTTACATGCGCTACTAGTATAAAAACAGAGAAACAATCATTTTATAATCAAGGTACAATTTTTGTTACGAACTTTCTCTCGTTTTTAACCTTCTAAATGCGGCTCTTCTCTTTCATAATCATCACATTTCAAATCTATTCCATGTTGAATAAATTAACATCACTTGCTTGCACATCACAAACAACGCCCTGATGTGTTGATAAAATACGCTGAAAGAAAAATGCCTCTTATGAACCTTAGCAAATGCCAAGAACTATAATAAATATTGGAAGCAAGCGTACGATGATTGTGACTTGCTCTTTCATAAGTATAAAGATGATAGCATTCTACAGATTTTTATATTATTCAAAGTTTATATTATTTCACGAGAGCTTTACTGTTATACTAGTCACATTTACCGTTATACCATTTACGAATGTCATCGTAAAATGTCTGTCGTGTGCGTTGAGAGATGTTTCTTTAAAACAAGTACATAAATATGCAATACTAATATACAACATAAGTATATTTCGTTTGGAACGTTCTTTACTTTTGTGTAAAACATGCCCCATTAGAACAGCATTAACCAATCTTGCTATGAGATAAACGATCAAAAAACATTTTTGTCTTCCTCCGCTCACTTTAAAGGACCAAGATCTTAACTCAATCGGCTCTGTACGCAGTCCGAATTTTTGTCAAACGATCTTCTCTTGACTTCCACTCTTGTGATTCACTTAAACGAAAGGCTCAATAAATAAACCTACAAATATTCATCGCACACTAAAAAATACTTAAACGTTCCAAGAAAACTTATATGCCTTATATTACCGTTATAAATGACAGTGCTTTATAGCATAACAGGAAAAAAAAGTTTCCAGCAACACAAAACTTACAAAAGCAATCAATAGTCCTTTTAAAGCTTTCTTTTTTAGGATTCACAATACTCCCACTCCTTAAGCTTTTATAAAAAAGGAACGATTTTAAGCTTGCCGAATATATTGTAGCAGCATATATTACAGATATGTAACATATTGTTATTCATAAAATCACCTCAAAAAGAACAGAAAGAGGTTTTTATGGCTGATCTCGTAAAAGCCGCTATGCTTTATTCAACCTTGATTATCACCATCAATGCTTTTGTTGTTATTTTAGTTCTCGTAATAGAAATATACTAAGCATACTCTCTTGGCTTATTGTAATTTGCGCAAATAAGCATCTTAATTTCACATAAGAGCAAAGCAAAATTTTAATTCTACAGATAAACCACACACCCAATTTCAAACATCGCTTGCAACTATTTGAGTGTAAACTCTGCTTTTTGTATGCATTTTTAACCATCAGTGTCCGTCTTTTCACGCTATCTTGAATCTCAACTTCATTCCCACCTTAAAAAACGAAATTTTCTACCAGATCCGATCTGTAAATCATTTGTCTCCTTATTGAGTAAGTTTCTCTTGCTCCCCCCTTCAAGGGCATATCACAATTCTAAAGGATAATATTTCATGAAGCTTATAATAAATCTATTGAACACCATCTTTACCCTTATGAGAAAATAAACCAGCAGCATCACACACTTTTCCAGCCCCAAATGTTGCAACAATCTTTAGCACTTGAGATCGTTCATAAGAGGCATTTTTACTTCTTTCTTCAACAGTTTTTATCCACACGGCTCTCCATGCTTGTAACGTGCAAGCAGATGGTTTTAATTGATTCAACCTAGAACAGATTTGGAATAAGAGAATCTTACTATATTCGAGATCATTATTCAGTATAAAATAATTAAATTATTTTTATAAATAAAAGTGTTATTCAAAAAAATATTCATCACACACTCGAGAACAAAAAACACCTCATACGTAAATTTTTATATGAGCTCCACCGCTCAACATGATAATATCACGACACAATCAAGATAAAAAAATAACAAGGGAAACCCTTGCAAACTCAGAAAAGAGAGGGGAAAAATAAAAAGGTGTGGAAGGCGCTCAATTCCTCACAAATCCGGCAAAACCGTCCTAGCAAAACTGCCTCATATCTTAACTAATGTTATAATATTCTCAAATCAAAAGCAATTTTTTAAAATAGTTTGAGAAAAACATTTGAGTATAAAACGATAATAATTACATTCAGAATGTTTTTCTCTTTATTAAAACAGAGAAAAGTAATTTCCAAACAAATGTTTCCTCCCAATTTTTCCGAAATTAGCCGCAACGCTTAAAGACGATCTTAGTGTGATGAAACATTTATTTGTGATAAAGGCAAAAAAACACCCCAAAGATAGATTTAATCTCATATTTTAAATACATGTAACCAAAACATTAAAAAATTAGTAGTAACACGTAACAACTCATTGGGAGGAAATACTATCTACAATTGAAAGCACTTTTGGGCTGAACAAATGACAGTATAGCATCCGTTTACACAAAGAGTACAGATCGTAAACGACTAATTCTTGAAGCCATAAAAAGACTCTCTAAAAGTTAGAGAGATCCTAAAAAACGCAATAGAATCAAGAACTAAACAATTCCTTACTTATTGAACTGTATGTTTTTAATGAATGCCAAACATAAGTTCCATATATGCTTGTCTGGCATGTTGGCAATTTTTAGATTTCTCCATAGAAGATTGATCCAGCTTTTCACATTTTTTTGCCCACTCTTCGAGTAATGTTTTATCTTTCTTAAATTCCGCTACGCTGTAAGTTTTTTCGCAACCAGCAACGACAAGTCCAGTACAAACCAGCAATGCTATAATAATGGCTTTATTCATCAATAAATTCCCCTTTTTCAAATTTACAAAGTTTAGGACACAATTTAGCACCCGATTAAAATTGTACATTCGGTTCATTGTGCATTTTCAAAAATTTTAAAATCCACTTCTGTGCGCGATTTTTCCCAATCTATGATGATAAATCGCGTACAAAGAAAAATACCGCTATCAATATATTTTTATGATTTAATTGTTGTCCTGCTGTTTTTCAGTTTCATTCCCCTTTTTGCTACTTTCACGAAGTTCCTTTGCAAGATTTCTATAATGCTCTTGAAAAAGTTCCATATCGGCTTGCATGACATTTTGACAATTCTTGGTTTCAAAAGCAGAGGGGCCCATTTTATCGCATTTCTTTCCCCATTCTTGCATCAATTTTTTATCTTTCTTAAATTCTGCTACGCTATAAGTTTTTTCACAACCAGAAACGACAAGTCCCACGCAAAGCAGCCGCGCTGTTATAATGATCTTGTTCATGATTTAACCCCTCTCTTTGTTTTATATTTTATTAACAATATCTTTGGGTTCACATCCCCTCCTATATTGTGACCTTGCGTCTACGTTCCTTTGCAAATACGTACACTTCCAACACAAACATGTTAAATCATGAAAACTGCCTTTCATTTATCAGACTTGCATTTGTAACATTATCTGCACGGCAGCTCTTTGTATTTGAAGTGTTAAAACTTCAGCAAAAATTCTGATATCTTGACACTCTCAAAAAGCTTTTTAATCATTTCTTTTCCTTCAAGAACCTCTTGGTAACGAGAAGCAGCACGATATCTTACCCAAAATTCGTCATGCCTATATTCATTGCAAATTCCCTGCAAACGAAAAAATACACCTTTTAATCAACAGATTGCGCTCTTATCATTTCTAAACCACCGGAAAAGAAAGAAAGCTTTAAGTCCCCCCTGTACTTTTTAAAAGCCAATAGAAATGCTAAAAAAGCGATCTTATACATTCCAATTGAAGAAAAAAGCCTATTTCCTTGCGTACCATTACGACTGGCATTAACTATTTAAGACTATAAAATCATATAAATGTAAGAAATATTGTCTATAATATGCTCAATGACTTCTTTTGTTTATTAGGAATAACTTATAGCGCATCAATATCAGTAAATTTTACTTATTTTTATCCCCCCCCTTTTATAAACATGAATATAATTTAATAAAATGGATTGCTGCATAACAGAAAAAAATAATCAACGCTACTCTTAATTACATTATTTACGCATGTATTAAGTACAATAAACAAAAAAATAACCTGATGTTTAAAAGCATTATCAAGATAATTTTTATGGAAGAATAAACTTATCTACTCATCTAGCGGATAAGATCACAAGTAGTATGATGATTATCACACTTATAGGGAAAAGTTTGAAACGGAGAATTTTTCGCAAACTCATAGCTCTTTCATGCGATGATACAGAACCTTATGAGAAACAACTTGAATGAAGCAACCATCGTGAAAAAGGAAGAGCACTCAAACCAACGAAATTATCGTATCATTTTTTACACTTTTCCGTATTTTTGTGAAAGCAATTCGCGGACCTCATCAGCTATTTTAGTTCCACGACTTGCACAACTGACCTTAATCAACCGATGCAAACTTTCTGGTATATCAATCGTGAGGCGCTTCATACCTCCACTCATGCTCCCTTTGTGGCTTCCTACCCATGCATCCGCTGTTAAAGGAATTGATTTATTCGTTGGTTTTGTGCCGATTTTAATTTTTTTATTCATCGCGCTAACTCCTTGATTTCGGCTGCAACCGCTTCAATCTCTGCTGCTGCTGGTCCTTGCTTATCAACTTCATAAACCGCCTTCCCCTGTGCTGCTGCTTCTGCAAAAATCACGCGCTGCGCAACGCTAGAAGAAAGAACATGCACAGGGTATATGCCAAGAGCTTCGTTCACATCACGCCCTATCGCTGTATTGACTATTTTACGATTAATAACAAAAGCAGATTTGAGATTTTCTTTATAAACACGTGCTTCGTCAATCAGCTTTACAATTCCATCCGCTGCCCAAATATCATAGGGACTAGGCAAAACAGGTATAAGCACCAAATCCGAAGCCATAAGAGCACTACGAGCAAGATCAGTTACACGCGGAGGACCATCGATAATAATATGATCATAACCATGACCAATCTGTGTAATCTCTTTGTGAACCGTTGCACGCGGTAAACCAATAACCGAAAACAAAGGTGCATCTTCACGCGCAGCAGCCCAATCCAATGCGCTTCCCTGTGGATCAACATCAATAAGCAATACCCGTGCACCGGTACGGGCAAAACTGGCCGCAAGATTAACACTCAACGTCGTTTTTCCGACACCTCCCTTTTGATTCAAAAGTCCAATAATCATTTATTACGCCTTTCAGCATTATCGTTTTTACGATTATACAGAAAGTAATAAAAGAAACAAGCATCCAATACGTGCAAAATAACCATTTCTCCTATTTTTAGGATAAATAACAATAGCCCGCAATTTTTTATAATATTCTTTTAGCATGAGCAAAAACATTATGAAGATGATATTCTTGAAAAGAACAAAATAAATTTAAAAGAGGCATGCTCTTCTTCCCCCTCCCTAAAACGAAGATTCTTAAATCCATGTCGATCTGTAAACAATGCGCTGTAAATGATCCAGCTTCTTATTTTGCGCCGGCCTTTTGGGCTTCTCCCTTCATGCTATCCACTTAATACAACTCTACAAACAAGCTCCACTCTGAATATACAACAAACTATAAGGAGAATTCATTGTTTTACGCGTTGAATGAGAGAGCTGAAATCAGGAAGATTCTCTCATTTCATGCCTCTTATATTAAATTAATCAAAATCATATCTCTTGTACGTTACAAGCGGGATTGGCGTGTGGGCAAGAACTGTACAAGAAAGGATTTAAAATGCTTCTTATGCAGAATCTCCAGTACCAAGAACTATTACAATATTGGGGGCTGGCAAATATAATAGGTGCCGACTTCCTTCTTCATAAGCGTAAAAAGGGTGGTGATCCATGAATTTTATACTCTTTGACGCTCGACAGAGTAAAATGGGCTTAAGAGAAATAAGGGTGCCTCTAGCAAGCGCGTAAACAAGCAACACAATGAAATGTCTATGTTTAGTAAACACTATAGATTATCCATAAAGACCAAACATCCGTCTTTCATAAATCGCATAACGAACATGTTGCGGAGTGAGATATTTTGCATCTTATAGCTCATTTTTCCCAAATAGATTTTCTCGACAAAAAGAATATTTTTGTTAAGATGCCACTGAAAAACTTACCTTCATTATGTTCTTTCTATATACCAGACCAGAGGGTATCGTGAAGATCATGCAATTGGGAATAAACAAAAATGAATTTACAACAAATTGAACCTGATATTTTTATCAGCGCCCAACTTAGCATAGAAAATATCAAAACATTGGCACAAGCTGGTTTTAAAACAATTATCTGTAACCGCCCCGATCACGAAGAGCTCCATCAACCTGACTTTTCTAGCATTAAAACGGTCGCAAATGAATATGGCATAAAAGCCTATCACATTCCCATTTCTCCTCCAACTATAGAAAAGTCAGCTGTTGAAGCCATGCAAACAATTTTAAAAACAGCCTCTCTGCCTCTTCTTGCCTATTGTCATCACGGATCACGCTCGCTGCATCTTTATCGTTTAGCGCGTCTTTAAACAGAGGGTTCGCACACTTCCTCCTCGCCTTTAAAGACGAAAATTCTTAAATACACATCGATTTGTAAAAAACAATCTGTCAATAATCTTTGTCTTGCGCCTTTCCCTTGGCTTGCCACTTCATAAAACTCTACAAGCAAGCTTTGCTCCTCAATATACAACAAGCATGCACACCCGACGCCATAAAAATGCGTGAAAATTCATATGATGATCAAAGAAAATTATTTTCACCTCACTTTTTATCACTGCTCCACCTTCTTTTTCTCTTCCTTTACCAATACGAGCTCATTCGTACGCCACAGACACCTAAAACGACAGTAAAACCACTAAGAAAACCCCATATTCCGAATAAAAGGCGTGCAGAGTATTTTATAAAAAAAGCCGTAAGCCATAATCTATGATTAACTACAACATATTGATTTATAACAATTAATTATTTTGCACGTTGAATGATAAATCCTAATACCGTAAGATTCTCTCAAGTCTATTTATAGTGAAGCAATCAAAAGCGTGTTTCTTGCATGTCACAAGCAGGAAGTATTCGTGTGAAATAAAACGAGTTAAGAACAAACTCTCATAAACGCTCTCAAATAGCCAAGACTGTACAAAACTGAAGGCTTGTCAATATAACGGATGGTGTCGGATTGCTCTTTTATTAGGCATAAAGATGATAGCGCTCAACGAAGCTTGCACGATACCATTCATGAGAGCCATCATGAAAATGAATATGGGAAGCGTTGAGAGATATTTCTTCAAAAGAAGCGCATAAATTAGCAAAACAAGGATATTCCAGCATTTTATTTTACCTGTGGGGCGTGATATCCTATTCAAAGAACAACAAAAGCCTGAAGCTGTTATTTTCATGATTTAAGAGATATTGCTCTGGACCCTTTTGAAAGTAGCAAAGCCGAATTTAAAAAAGACTGTCATCTGGACTGATTTTCCCCTTTATAACTTCATATTTTCCCCAATAAAGCTGTAAACCGGTTTCAGAGATTACGCAAATGGATAATGCAATAGGGCTCTCCTCATCTAGCATACAAAAGCTGTAACAGTAGAGAGAGCATTAAAGCGCTTTAATCTTTGTCTCAAACATACTGCTCGCGTTGAGGAACACTAAAGAAAAAGTTTTATAAGAAAAACAACACCATAAAGTCATGAATAGACCGAACATAGATTGGAAAGATGTTCTAACTTTTATCCAATATTTCTATCAAAAAACAACAAAACATTATTGGCTTTGTGTTTTCATATCCTTACAAGACTGTCTTTCCTTTTCATTATAGGCGTTACATTTGTGAAAGACAAAGGAAGTATATGGATAGTTTTTAACTTGAAAATCTGAAAGATTGACGTGTTACGACAACAAAATTGTGCCTTTATCCATCAAAAGCATTAGAAATTTTGAAACAAATATACCTGCTTTCTCGCAATGATTTCTTTTTATCTGCAATCAATCGCAGTCTCCTTAATGTGAATTCCCCATCACAATATACAAGAGAAACGAAACTTAAAGCATTTTCCAGCAGCTTCATTCTCGTTTACGTGATTGGTTAGCACGAAAACTGCTGCTGACCACTAATCTTCTTCACAAGACTCGACAAACAAAACTTTTGTAAAAATATTCATTACATAATACAAAATATCACATGCGTAAGGTTACACGAACCAACTCTCATCATAAACGATGATACGGCATAAATGACATAATAAGCCAAATTAGAAAAAAGAAACAATAAACTTTTAAAATAAAAAAAGTCATCAATTAAATTTTATCAAACTATAAGCTTAAAATCGCAAGAAATTTTAAAAACAGCCTTTCTCCTTCTTCACGTCTATTATTGCTAAATAGGCTGGTTGCTTATTCTTTACTGCATCTTTTATGACGAGTTTTAACGTATCAGAAAGAAACAAGCAGTAAAGTTTTGAATGACAACAAAAACCATAAAGTTAACTTTGAAAAAAATGATGCCAAAATCAGATCTTCAGATATTCGATTCTCCCTCTCAACAACGGAAAAAACATATATTCCACGATGTTTTGGAATATATGTTTGTGATTATAATCACTTTAAGTGCTATTTTTACAGCTCTTCTCTCTTTTTCAGATCAGTTTAGGACATATTTTTAAAAGTAAGCAGCCTATCCAACGTTGATAATGGTTGTACTGTCTTTAAAATTTCTTTTGCTTTTTTTTCATCACGATGCATTTGCGCAATCAAAGGTTCAAGCCCATCAAATTTTTCTTGTCCTCGCAAAAACTGGAAAAAAGAAACGGTACAGCTTTCCCCATAAAGGTCGTCGTTAAAGTCAAACAAATAGGTTTCCAAAAGGGGAGCACCATCTTTAACAACCGTTGGACGACAACCAAAGCTTGCAACACCATCATACAAAACACCGTTCGCACGACGCAAACGTACCGCATAAACACCATGAGCCAAACGAACTTGGGGAGGCAACATTTGATTAGCGGTAGGAAATCCCAAAAGACGTCCAAGTTTTTCACCTTGAATAATATTGGAGCGTATCCGATAGTGATACCCTAATAAATGGGCTGCTTTGTCCACTTCCCCTTGTGAGAGAAGTTGCCGAATAAAACTAGAAGAAATGATCAAAGGTTGTGAATCTTGAGAACGAGAAACGCAAGAAACTTGCACAACCTCAAATCCATATTTCTCTCCCCTTTGGCAAAGAAGATGTACATTTCCGCTTTTCTGATGACCAAATTGAAAATTTTCGCCTGTCACCACAACTGAAACATCAAAAACTTCCTTTAAAAACGACTTGATAAATTCGTCCGCTGAAAGAGCGGCAAACTGTGCATCAAACGGCTGTTCAATCACGCAGTCAAAGCCAAGGGTTTTAAAAATTTCAGCTTTTTCAGCTGCCTCTGTCAAACGATAGACAGGAGCTGAATGTTGAAAAAAACTTCTTGGATGGGGTTCAAAGGTTAAAACAACTGCTGGTTTCTTTTTTATACGGGCGAAATCAAGCGCTTTTTGCAACACCACCTGATGTCCGCAATGAACACCATCAAAATTTCCAAGTGCCAACACTGCTCCCCGCCAAGCCGAGGGAAACATATGAATTCCCTGAAGACGCAAAAAATTAGTCATTACTGAAGTACCCACATGATTGCTTGTGGTTTATAACCATGACGTTCAAGAAAAGAATGCAAAGCTTGCTTATCAACCACACCATTTTGCGTATAATCATAATGATGAATCCCCCCCATAATATAAAGGGCATCAAGACCAAAATGAGCCGCCCCCTTAATATCCGTTAAAAGACCATCACCAATAGCTAAAACTTGACTTTTTTCTACTGTTCCCCGTATTTTTTGAAGTTTTTCAAAGGCACATTCATAAATAGGCGCGTGAGGTTTTCCAGCAATGCGCACCTCCCCCCCTAATTGTTGATAAAGACGAGCCAATGCACCAGCGCACCAAAATTCTTTATTTCCATAATGGACAATCACATCTGGGTTCGCACAAATAAAAGGTAAATTCCGCGACCGCATGCGACGAAACATCTCCTCATAAGCAGAGGGTTCTTCGTCAAAATCTTCAAGAAAACCGCTACAGACGACAACAGAAGCCTCCCATTCTTCAACAAATTCACACTCTAACCCTTCAAACAGCACCAAATCATGCTGTGGACCAATGAAAAAAACTTTACGCGGAGCAGTCAGAATAAGATCGCGCGTTACATCCCCTGAAGTGATAATGGCATCATAATAGTCGCTATGAACATTCATACTTTGTAATTGAGCAGCAACATCTTCCCGTAGCCGAGGAGAATTGGTCAATAAAATGACAGTTTTTCCCATTTGTCGGATTTTATACAACGCCTTCAACGCTGGTTCAAATGCATGTACACCGTTATGCACAACACCCCACACATCACAAAAAACAGCATCATAATGCGCTATAATAGTCTCAATATGGGTAACTTCATTCATGGTGCACCTATCTCTATTTGTCATTTAAAGCTGTCTTTTACTTCAAAATTACTTACCGAAAGATAATACTTGTGTCATCTGCTTTCTCAAACCATATCCCAACTTTTTATCGTCTATAGAGATCATAAGAAATGATAAAATAACTAAGTTATCATTAAGTTGTGCAAAATTCTAAAATGCTTGATAACAAAAGCTTATCATTCCCCAATGCTCATTTTTCTCATAAAAATTTTAATTCTAACAACAACGACGTTGGTAGAGTTTTTGATCTAAAATACTCAAATTCTTCACTGAGAAAATAAACGTATCCCCCTCTTAAAAACATGCATCATGAGAAAGCCCAATATATTTTCGCATTTCAAATCTGTTTATATTGAATCAATCAAAACTATTGACTTACACATTATAAGCGGAGAGCCTACAGATAAAAACACGTGAAGAAAGAAAAAATAGCTCTTATGCTCCCTTTCAAAGGCAAAAACTGTCGTAATATTTTGAACTGGCCGAGAGTATATGCCGTCCGAGCATCTTTTTTTCAATATAGCTTTTATCCCATTCATAGAGGCTTTTACGCTATATACTTTACGAAGCACCATTGTAAAATAGGCGCTAACATTGAGAAATATCTTCTTAAAAAAATGTGTGAATATACAACAATCAGATCTATAATGTTTTGAGTTTATTTTGCATGAGGGCTCTTTACTCATAAAAGCTTTCCCCTATCATCATGATATCTCAGACGCATCAAAACAAGCCATTTTGGTTATTGGTTAAGAGCAACACCGTAAGCGGTGCCTTGAGCTTAAAAACCAAGGTTTACCTTCGTAAAATGCATATCTGATGTCATGCGTTTAGTAAGCAAACCTTAAAAGTTTGAAAGGCAAACAACCTCTCATTTGGAAAAATCTGTCCGTCTCAAGAAAAACTATTTTTATTGCCAATCTCCTAAAATTACTTTATGAGTCAGAAAGTGTCTTGGTCGCATACGCAACGACCAATAGGGATTAAAAGCCTGAAAACTCAAACATGAATTGACCCCGCTTTGCGGATATCCCGGAATTCCGGGAGATTTTGCTATGTCCAAGTGCTTCTCAGCACTAAAAGAAAAATGCTGATTTGAGTTCAGTACTTTTAACTCCCGGAATACTCATGCGAGGGCGCTCGCAACCGGTGGGGGAAAAATGCTAAAAATGTCTCAAAAAACATTAGGGCATTATTTAGGTGTCACTTTCCAACAAATCCAGAAATATGAAAAAAGCTTAAATCGCGTGAGCGCAGGGCGTTTAAAGGAAATTTCCGATATTTTGAATGTTCCACTTGCCTTTTTTTACACTGATATCATCAAAAAAGACAACACCCCGTACCATTATGATGAAATCGCCTCGAGCAAAGAGGAATATTTGCTTTTAAAAAGTTTTAGAGTCCTCACATCTGTCAAACAGAAAGCGATTTTAAACTTAATTTGTGATCAAAATTAAAACGCTTTAAAAGCATAGCTATAGGGTACTACATGCCCTATTCTTGGCTTTCTCCCCACACCTTCAAAGGATGCAACCCCCTTCTTAAACCGGTTGATGAATAATCCGCCTTCTCAAAAATAGCTCCTTCTCAGATTCCCATTTCATATGGTTCCTTTCACAAAATTATACAAGCAAGCCATCCCTTGAATATTCATCACACTCTCTCATCAAAACACCCCATGTATAAAGTCTTATGTCTTATATCACCACACCCGCAAACGATAGCGTTTTACAGCACAACAGAATAAGCATTTATCCGTATTTAAAGGGGGCTACCTTTTCGCTATGGACGCTCTCTTTATTTTAGATGATGTGCATTTAATATACCTGCTATAAAGACTTAGTATCTGTTATAAAGTTTTAAAGGCATATTTTTCCTCTAAAATCTCAATGCTACAGCAACTCTATCATAAGGCAACATGTTGATTTATAATGAGTATTCATTATTGTACATGTTAAATGAGAATCCAGAATATCGTAAGATTCTTTCATTTCAAATCTGTCTATCTTGAAACAACCAAAACTATATCTCTTGCAGGTTACAAGTGGGAAGAGGCGTATGGATAAAAACTATTAAGTAAGAATTAAAAATGCCTCTAATGAACCGTCTCAAGTACCAAGAGCTGTAAGCAACACCCACGAGCTGGCAAACTATGTGATGGTGCAAGGCTTACTCCGTTATGAAGCGTAAAGATGGGGGGCTCAATGGCTTTACCGTTATACCCTTTACGAACAGCGTCGCAAAATAGGCTTGGATACCTTGAGAGATATTTCTATAAGACAATGTATCTAGTTCTCTCATGATCATAATCCTCAATCTGATAAAGTTGAAACAAACAATAGGATTGCGAATATGATTTAGGGAGCTCATCTGAAAGATGAAAAATGATAAAAAATTCCGCTATAACAATTGAAGAAGCGAGTATTCGTTGAGCCGTAACTTCTTTATTTTAGAATTTTTATATCACACTTTACTGTTGAGATGCATGACCACTGTCTGTAACATCAAGCTTTGGCGAGAAAAACATTTCAGTATCTGCTTGTAAGACATTTTGACAGTTTTTAGATTCCTTAACAGCTTGTCCTGAAAAAAAACACTTCATTCCCCATTCTTCTTTTAATTTTGCATCTTTTTTAAAATCTTCTACGCTATAGTTTTTTTTACACCCCACGACGAATAATAGAGCCGTGCATAATAAAATAATTTTTTTTTCATTTTATCCCTCTTTAAATATCTTATCTGTTAATATCATCCCCCCAAATGAGGGTTGAATTTTCACACTGTATGAGAATACAGCCTCACTATCACTGACTTGCTTTCAAAGTGAACACTCTGAGTAAAATAACGCAAAGAAGAGCTCACAATAGCTATCATATGAGTTTGTCATAAAATACAATGAGAAGGGAAAGGGCCAAAACTGAACACAAATGACGAAATCAGAAGGCGCATTAATGCTTTTGTCCAACTGATTTCAAATAGTTACATTGCAATAGGCATCGCCCCTAGCCCTATAGAAAGCCTATGAGCATTATAATACTTAAGTCTCACGATCATTGAACCACAAAGCCATAACAAAAAAGTATGAGCTCTTTTTACCTATTTGTATGTTGATTATTGTTCCCCCATCGAATGCTTAAATAGAAACGTTTTATGGTACATAGAAAACAATCAACAAGGCAAATCATTTTTACGAAGATTTCTTCGTGTAGAGTCTACTTGAAATCCATCCATCTTTTAGAAATCTGAATTTAGAAGCAGATAATTATGAAAGTTTTTCAAGGAATGCAACAGATTGATCACTTTTAAAGAAGTAAAAAACGTGATCCAATCCTGAAGATAAAATTCTGATGAAGAAAACTTTTGCTAGGAATTCTTTTAAGGCATTGTAAAATATTCTATCAGTTATATCAAACGTTATCCCATTTTGGGGGCTGTTCATTTTTCACTTTTTCAACTTCGCTCTAGAAATCCGTTTCTTGAGCGTTTTTTATCGTCTCACTTTCTCCTTCAAACACAAATACTCAAAAATGCTTTGCCACCAACAATGAAGTTTTCCTGCTTGTATAAAACACATAAGTAAAAATAGAAGAGCGATTTTGAGAGCAAACCTCCCTGAAAAAGGAAGTATCATCCATTTACTTCATAAACGAAAATAATCTCACGGTTTATTCACATTTGCTCTATGGTTTGGTACAATTTTATTGATAAAGCTTTCTCTATAAAGATTTAAGTAAATATGTTCGTTAAAACCAATCACGGACTTGCAAAGGGGTTGTAAGATCCATTATCTCTCCGCCATTTTAAAGGTTCAGTGAAATCACTTGACCAAAGACCAATCTTGTTGCCACGTGCTTTTTCTTCCGCATGATGATACTGGGCTGGAATAGGATTTTTTCCCTCTTTTGAGAGTACCAACATACCTTCTGTAAGACCTGCCTCAGCTAAATCAACCCCTTGAACAAAACATTGCGCATAATAAACACCATTGTGCATCAAAGCCTGTTTACAGGATAAATCCTGCCCAAGTGTTTTGGTGACAAGCCAAGCCGTTGTAACCACACCACAGGGCCATTCTTGATCATTTAATCTTGCTTTTTGACGGGGTGCACATGTGTCTACACCATAAAGATGAATATCACGGATGATATGTGATCGCCAAGATTGTGCAGAAGGCGTCAGTAATTTAAATGTAACCCCACTTGTAACAGAAGCCTTACCATGAAAAACAACAGCATTATTTGCAACATCATTTAATGAAACACTCTTCTGCAAATCGAGAGCTGATTCATTTTTTTCTAATTGCTGTTTGGTGATAGATTTACCCAACTTTTTTTCTTCTCGATAGAGATCGACAATATCTTGTATATCTTGCGTCTCAAATGTTTTAAGAATGCTGAAATCCATTTTATCTTTATATTGGCTTAATCCCCACACTATGGAACCCATAATGTAAACAATAACAATCAATTTAAATAGCATTTCTTAACACGCTCGCTCAAAAAATTCATTGTTTTTCTATCCTTTCACATTATTTATCAGCAATCCCCTTGTTTTTAAAGAAAAAATTCAAATATCTGTGTTGCATATTAACTACACTTTGTAAAGAATAATATTCCTTCTTGCATTGTTTTAATATTGTTGTTTTTACAAACGAGTACAACTTAAAATTGCCATTTTCATGTAGCACAATCTCAATTTGAAAAGACTTCTGTCTCTTTAAGAAGAAGAGCTTGAGAGTGAACAGATCCACGATCAAGGCTTTAAAAACAAACAAATGAGGAGAATTAAACTGTCATCAAATGACAACACTCTCCAGTTTGTTAGAGGCAATGGAATGTCGACATATGAACAAATATTATTTGTTAAAGAGAGGTAAAATGACAGATAATAGATTCCAAAACATCATTTTTATCGTGACCATGCTGCTTTTTACGGCAGTTTTTGTATCTGATCTTTCTTATGCTGCTCCTGCTGCTAGTGAAGGTGGTTTCGGGAATCTTGATGGTGTTTTAGGCAACATTGTCGCAATGATGACGGGTGCAACGGCAAAGCTTATTGCAATTATATGTGTTGCTGCTGTGGGGATTGGTTGGATGTACGGCTTTATTGACTTACGCAAAGCAGCTTACTGTGTTCTGGGGATTGCTATTGTTTTTGGTGCCCCTGCTCTCGTTGGTAAATTAGCGGGCACAACATAAATGAACGAAGATACTCTTTTCCTTGCCTGTACGCGCCCAGCCATGTTTGCTGGTGTTACAATGGAAGCGATGGCGCTTAATGTCATGGCGACATCCATTCTTTTCATTTTGACCAGTGATTTTACCATGTTTGGTCTTGGGATTGGGATGCACTTTATTTTGCGAGAAGTGACAAAGTATGATCACAACCAATTTCGCGTATTATTTGCATGGCTCAATACCCGAGGAAAACAAAAAAACCTCAACAGATGGGGAGGAGGTTCGACCTCCCCTTTACGCCTTATCCGCACTTATAAGGAACTAAGCTGAAGGAACGAAGCCGGTGAAACAGATGTCAATAATGAAACGGGAAACTTTGCCTGAAGAATATATTCCCTATATACGCTACATCAACCGACATGTCGTTGCTTTAAATTCACGTTGTTTAATGGTTGTGTTGGCTGTTGAGGGTATAAATTTTGACACTGCGGATATTGATCAATTAAATTCTTTACACAACCAATTAAACACCCTTTTAAAAAATATCGCAGACGAACGGCTTGCTTTATATTCTCACATCATCCGCCGCCGTGAAACGATATACCCAGAAGGTCATTTTCTTTCATCTTTTGCAACAACATTAGATGAAAAATATAAAAAGAAAATGGTTTCACAAGAACTGTATAGAAATGATTTGTTTATTTCACTGCTTTGGAATCCGGCAGCGGATAAAACAGAAAAGCTGGTTTCATTTTTTCAGCGCTTGAGCAAAGCGAAGAAAACACAATCTGAACCCGATGAGGAAGCTATTCGTAAACTCGAAGAGTTAAGTCAAGATCTTATGCAAGGTTTGGAAGAATATGAAGTCCGTCTGCTATCAATCTATGAACATGAAGGACTTTTATTTTCCGAACAAAGTGAATTTCTCCACCAGCTGGTAGGGGGAAGACGTGAGCGTATTCCTCTCACATTTGGAACTATTGCTTCAACAATTTACTCGGATCGTGTTATTTTTGGGAAAGAAATTATCGAAATTCGCCATGAAAGCAATGAACGCTTTGTGGGCATGTTTGGATGGAAAGAGTATCCTTCTAAAACACGCCCAGGTATGACTGATGGTCTGCTTACGGTGCCATTTGAATTCATTTTAACACAATCCTTTGTCTTTAAAAGTAAGGCAGCCGCCAGTGCAATTATGAGCCGCAAACAAAATCAAATGATCAATGCAGCTGATCGTGCTAGCTCACAAATCGATGCACTAGATGAAGCGCTAGATGATTTAGAATCAAACCGTTTTGTTTTGGGAGAACACCACATTTCTTTAGCTGTTTTTGCTGATCATCCCAAAATATTGTCTGAAAACTTATCAAAAGCACGTTCCCATTTAACCAATGGAGGAGCGGTGATTGCCAGAGAAGATTTAGGATTGGAAGCAGCATGGTGGGCACAGCTTCCTGGAAACTTTAGCTATCGGGCGCGTTCAGGCGCCATTACTAGCAGAAACTTTGCCGCTTTATCGCCTTTCCATTCTTTTCCCGTTGGCAAACTGAAAGATAATGTTTGGGGAGCTGCTGTCGCATTGCTAAAAACACAGGCTGGTTCACCTTACTATTTTAATTTTCATTATGGCGATCTTGGAAACACGTTTGTTTGTGGTCCATCGGGATCCGGTAAAACAGTGATTGTTAATTTTCTTCTTGCACAATTACAAAAACACAATCCAACAATGGTTTTTTTTGATAAAGATCAAGGAGCAGAGATTTTTGTACGGGCTGGAGGAGGGAAATACAAACCTTTAAAAAATGGGCAGCCCACGGGTATTGCTCCCTTAAAGGGCATGGAATACACCGAAAAAAATAAAATCTTTCTTCGTAATTTGATCTTAAAGCTGGTAAGCGCTGAAGGGCAAATCGTAACAGAAGAAGAGCGACAAGATATCGCCAAAGCTATTGATTCCTTAGAAAACTTACCCCCAACCCAGCGCTCTCTTGGTGCACTTCAACTGTTTTTTGACAACACATCCAAAGAAGGGATTGCCATACGGCTGCAACGCTGGATTAGAGGCAATGATTTAGGATGGGTTTTTGATAATGATCAAGATGATCTCAATTTAAATGCGCAATTCATTGGATATGACATGACCGATTTCTTAGACAATGAAGAAATTCGGCGTCCCTTAATGATGTATCTCTTTCACCGCATTCTTGATTTGATTGATGGGCGGCGCATCATTATTGTCGTTGATGAATTCTGGAAAGCTTTGGAAGATGATTCATTCAAAGCTTTTGCTCAAGATCGGCTAAAAACAATCCGTAAACAAAATGGCATGATGCTCTTTGCAACACAAAGCCCTAAAGACGCTTTGAACTCAACAATCGCGCACACAATTATTGAGCAGTGCCCCACTCAAATATTTTTTCCAAATCAAAAAGCAAATTATAATGATTATGTCGAAGCTTTCAAACTTACTGAGCGTGAATTTGAACTGATACAGTCAGAATTAAGCAGAGAATCCCGTCGTTTTCTCGTCAAACAGGGGCAAAGTTCCGTTGTTGCAGAACTTAACTTACGTGGAATGAATGATGAGATCGCCGTTTTAAGCGGCACAACAAAAAACATTGAACTCATGAATGAAATTATCAACGAATATGGAGCTGACCCTGACAAATGGCTGCCCATATTTTATCAAAGGAGAAAAAATCAATGAAAAAATATGGCTTAGTTACACTGTTATCTTTTTCTTTTATTTCTCATGCAATATCACAAACGACACCCGATGCGGAGGAATATTATAAACAAGCACTCGAGAACACACAAAAATTAAATACTGCAAAATCAGAAACAGCTGAAAGCATTTATAAAAGTGCAACAGATACTGCAAAAAAAATTAAAGAAATAAGTAATCAACTTGAAAATATTAAATCAAAACCAGACACAAAACCCGAAGAATTGCAAACCCTTCGACAAGAGATTCAAGTAAAGCTTTCTCTTCTTCAAGCAGATCTTCAAGTAAGTTCTTTAAAACTTCAGTCTCTCGATATGATTCAAGCAAGAGATACGAAAACAAAAGATGAATTACGTGAAGAAAAGGAACAACAAAAGCATAAACATCTTGAGGCACAATTAAAAGAAAAAGAAAAACAATTAAAAGAAAAACTTGAAAGTACGAATACAAATGTCAGACTTTAGTTTTTCTCCCTTTGAAAGCGTTTCTGGGTATATTTTAAAACCCTTAGATAATGTGATGGACACAACGGTGAGTGGGCTATCTTCTGCTATTTCAGCGCCCTTAAATCTCGCTGCAATCATTTTTATCTTTCTTTATGGCTATAATGTTATGACAGGTCGCGTTGCGCTTTCCATGCATAGTCTTCTCAATAATGTTGTTAAAATCGTTGTTGTTACAACAATGGCAACGAATGCGGATACATTTAATACTTACGTCAAGGATATTTTCTTCAAAGATTTATCCAACGCTATTGGGAATGCGCTTAACAGCAATCCTGCAAGCTCCAATGTTTTTGATTATATTTTGTTAAAGGCAAGTTCGCGCTATCAAGAAGTCTTATACAATGCTTGGTTTTTTGAAAAGATCATTGTGGGTCTTCTTGGTTCTATCATGCTTCTCGCGGTTATTCTTTTTTGTATAGGTGGTTTTATTGTGCAAATGTTTGCACAAGTTGCACTCGTCATGATTATAGGTCTTGGTCCTCTATTCATTAGTTTGTATTTGTTCAATGCAACGCGAAAATACTCCGATGCATGGATTACAACTTTGATCAATTTTACCATTTTACAAGTTCTCGTGATCATGCTTGGAACCATTATATGTCAAGTTATCCTACAGGTTCTCAAAGTTTCATATGAATCAATCTATGTTCTTTTCCCCCCTGTCATCGTCATTTCGATCATAGGGGTTATTATCTTCCGTGCGCTTCCCGGTATTGCAACAGCGCTGGCCTCTGGCGGACCATACTTTAACACTGCTGTCTCTTCAGGAGGACAGGTTTTCACAATGCTTGCCAATAGTGCAAGAGCGAGTGGGAATGCAATAAAAAGTGCCACTTTACAAATCTCAGGAGCTGCCGGTAAAGGTGCGGCAGGTGCGGCGGCAAAAGCAGGAAGATCCGGAGGTGGACGTGGTCGATTTTAAGATAAAGCACCTCTTTAAAAGAATAAGCATTTTTGTTTTTGCCTTGCGTGCGCCCTTTGGCGCACGCACCATGATCTTGTTCCATGAAAGATCTAGCATCTTGGGTCTTACAACAAAACCAATCAAAATCTTGCATCATATAAATTTGTAAAAATGTTCAGAATAAAGGCTCTCATGCATTGTATTCCAAGATATTTGTGAGTTCAAAAAATGAAACGAAAAATAACTTTTGTTATGGTCCTAACAATCGCTCTTACTGGTTGTGCCTCTTTGAGTGGCCCTAAAAAACCACCACGCTGTAATGGCAAACATACACGTGCTTTAAATAAAGATAAGTGGAATTGGGACAATAAAAACGTTGTCCACTCAGAAAAGAGCGTAAAGCCTGTTACCACTCCCATCATTCTCAATACTTTGGAAAGTGAAAAGGTAACAGCCAATTTGGCACTCAATTCAGCTTTATTAAAGCCGGTTATTCATGAAGCACGATCTGATAAAAAAGTGGAGGTTATGCGTGAAAAGTGATGCCCTTGAAGAATATATAAAAGAAGCGCGCTCATTTGACATTGATCGCATGCATAGCATGCGCGTGCGGATGAAAATTTCCATGGCTTTAACAGTGCTTTTGGGATTGATGACGATTGCGCTGGCTTTAGCTGTCGCAGCTTTGACGCCTTTGAAAACAGTAGAGCCTTTTGTTATCCGCGTTGATAACTCAACAGGCATTATTGATACTGTAAGCGCCCTAAAAGAATCCCCTAACGACTATGATGAAGCGATAACGCGTTATTTTGCCAGCCAATATGTTCGTGCTCGTGAAGGTTTTCAAGCATCCGAAGCAGAAAACAATTTTCGCTTAGTTTCTCTTTTATCTTCTCCAAAAGAACAAAACCGTTTTGCAAAATGGTACGCGGGCAATAATCCAGAAAGTCCGCAAAATATTTATCATAACATGATTGCTACGGTCACAATCAAATCAATCTCTTTTATAAGCAAAGATCTTATCCAAGTTCGTTACTATAAAACGATCAGAGACTTTAATGAAAAAGAAAATATTTCCCATTGGATTTCAATCTTAAATTTTTCCTACGTGAACGCACACATTTCAACGTCTGATCGTCTTATCAACCCTCTTGGTTTTCAAGTATCGGAATATAGATCTGATCCAGAGGTGATAAAATGATCAGACTTTTACAAACAATCTCTTTAATTTTTACGATCACTCTCAGCTTTCACACAGTTCTCTCACTTGCAGAAACAGCGCCTGTCAGTGCACGTAAAGATAACCGCATCAGATTTGTCAATTATGACCCCTACAACGTCGTACAAATCATTGGCTCCATTCGCTCTTCGGTTCAACTAGAATTTGCCGTTGATGAAGAAGTAACCTATGTAGGAATTGGAAATTCGGTTGCTTGGCAAGTTGCTCCGGCTGGACACTTTGTTTTTCTCAAACCACGCGAAGTCCAACCTGTGACCAATTTACAAATTGTCACAAGCCGCCAAGATGGAACACAACGCTCTTATCAATTCGAGCTACAAGTCCGTGAAGGTGATGTTTCAGCCGGCAATGAGACGTATTTCTTGGTAAAGTTTCGTTACCCAGAAGATGAAGCATTACGTAAGAAATTAGCCGAAGCAGAAAAAGAAAAACAACGTGAAGAAAACTTTGTCAATGATATTTTAAATATCCATGAAGATTTTGGACCACGCAATTGGGCTTATGAAGCCCAAGGCTCTTCCCTTATTGAACCCGCTTCTGTCTATGATAATGGGAAAACAACAACCTTTATCTTTTTAGGCAACATTGAAATCCCTGCCATTTACATTGTATCGCCTGATGGGCAAGAAGCGCTTATTCCCAAATCGATTAAAGGCAACAAAGTTATTGTTCATGCAACAGGTGCACAATTCACGTTACGACGTGGGAATGAAGTATTGTGCATCTTTAATAAAAGGTTCGTACCAGAAGGAATTAATCCTGAAACAGGTACGACATCACCATCTGTACAACGTAAAATGAACCTAGGAAGCAGCCATGAATAACACCGTGGATGAAAAAAGCATTAATGATCGCGATACAATAAAAAATGCTCAAGGGAAAAGTCAACAGAACAATGTGGGGAAAGCTATTGCTCTTATTATTCTTTTCAGTGTCTGTCTTTATTTAGCCTATTCAACACTTGTTACAGACAAAAAACAACCAATTGAATCTTCAAAAGAAGGAAACGTTATAAAACAAACAGAGCTTTTTCGCCCTGCAAAGCCTACCCCTCCCCCCTTTGAACAACCTCAACGAAATAACGCTCTATTACCAAAAGTCGAACTACCAACACCAAACATCAATCAATTAAATTCTGATAACTCACTGCTGGAAGCAGCACAACGTGCTCCTGTATTAGCTTATGCAAGTACACAACAAGGCAAAATAGATTCACAAACAAATAATGGTGTTTTGCCTCACCAACTTGAAAGCAAACCTGATGAAATAACACAACGTTTTAATCATCTTCTTAAACCCACAGTGCTTGAAGGTATTCGTGCTTCAACCCTTGGCAATCGAAACTACATCATCGCGATGGGAACGTCTATCCCTTGTATTTTAGAAACAGCCATCAACAGTGATCAACAAGGTTTTGCCAGTTGTATTGTTTCCAGAGATATCTTATCAGACAATGGTCGTGTTGTCCTTCTTGATAAAGGCACCCAAATTGTTGGTGAATATCGCGCCGGATTGAAAAAAGGCCAAACACGTCTCTTTGTACTATGGAATAGAGCAAAAACCCCCAATGGTATCATTATATCCTTAGCTTCACCGGCAACGGATGCTTTAGGGCGTTCTGGTATGGATGGAGATATTGATAACCATTGGCTTGAGAGGATTGGGTCTGCGCTTCTTGTATCACTAATAAAAGATGTAACACACTATGCCAATAAACGTTTATCAAAAAAACAGGAAAAAGAAGAAACTGAAACAGTCTCTTCAGGACAAAACATCGCAAACATTCTCGTAGAAAATTACGCCAATATTCCTCCAACATTATCCAAAAACCAAGGGGAAATGGTGAATATCTTTGTTGCCCGCGATTTAGATTTTTCCAGCGTTTATAAATTGAAAGTCATCGAAAACAAAAAACAGATTATCAATCGAGCTGTTTCAAGAAACTTTTACAAAAATTCGGCGGTAACTTTAGAATGAACTCAAACTTACATACCATGAGCGATGAAACCGTTGCGATTGTTCTCACAAAACTTGAACCCATCAGTACTTTTTTGAAAGATGATAGTCTCTTTGAAATTGTTATCAATCGTCCCTATCAAGTAATGACTGAAGGGTTTGATGGATGGAAAACAATAGAAGCTCCGGCTCTCTCTTTTAATGAGCTTATGGGGATTGCGAAAGTTGTCGCATCCTATTCCAAGCAAAACATATCGGACAAAAACCCAATATTATCTGCAACGCTACCAGGCAATGAGCGTATTCAAATTGTCATTCCGCCCGCTGTCGAAAAAGACACGATTAGTATGACAATTCGTAAACCGTCATCGCAGAGTTTTTCTCTCGAAGAGCTCGCAAATAAGGGCCTCTTCTCGCTATGTGAACGGGTATCTTTCACGCCCTTGCATGACTATCATTCTCGTTTTAACGAACTCAAAATCATCGAGCATAACTTAGCTCATGCCTACTGTAATAAAGACTTTGTCTCCTTTTTAAATCAAGCTGTAGAATGCCAAAAAAATATTTTAATTGCGGGAAAAACCGGTTCGGGTAAAACAACATTATCAAAAGCATTAATCGCAAAAATCCCTCAAGAAGAGCGTATTATCACCATCGAAGACACACAAGAATTGGTGATACCACACCCTAACCATGTCTCAATGTTCTATTCAAAAGATGGACAAGGCTTAGCCTCCGTTGGCCCCAAAGAGTTGCTTGAATCATCTTTACGGATGCGTCCTGATCGTATTCTTTTGCAAGAACTTCGAGATGGTACAGCCTTTTATTATATCCGCAATGTCAATTCAGGTCATCCAGGCTCCATTACAACGGTTCATGCCTCAACAGCCCTTGCAGCCTTTGAGCAGATGACCCTTTTGGTCAAAGAAAGTGAAGGCGGTGGTGATTTAGAGCGTGATGATATTCGAGGACTGTTGATTTCAATGATTGATATCATCATCCAATGCAAACGGATTGAAGGAAAATTTAAAGTCACAGAAATTTATTACGATCCCTTCAAACAACGAAACATCTTTGGAGGGGACTAAAGGAAGATCACACCGGCTGCTAAAGGCTCTTTTAAAGAAACGATTGCAAATAAAAGGAAAAATGCGTGAAAACCAAAGAAACAGAAAACAGAGAAAATCTTTTATCGATGACAGAAGAAGAATTGAAAAAACGCCGTGAAGCCGTTGAAGCAGCCATCAGCACCCATGCAATAGAGGGAATAGCGCTTCATTCCAAAACGTTGAAAATTTTAGAAGAATACGCAAAGGGGAATATTTCACTCGAGGAATTTAATACTCTTATGGACAACACGACATTATAAGGAAGCTACAATGCCAAAAGCAAAATTAAAAAAAACAGATGTGACATCCACAGTGCCTTCCCCTGAATATTATATGTATCCTAAAAGCAAAACATTAAAAAATAAATATGGAATAACAAACCTTGACGCTTTTACGGCAAGATGTGCGCATGATTCAGCAAAAGCGATGGTTAATCTGCGTGAAGCCCCCTTACCAGAAAAGTTTGATAGCTCCTATCTATGCCTTATTCATCAATGTCTATTTGAAAATACCTTTGAATGGGCTGGACAAACCCGCAATGTTCCCTTTACATTTGAAGATGGTACTACTGCCGTCGCTCCAGTAATGAAAAAAATAACAAATTTTGCAGTCGGTAGCGAATTACAAGAAGGTTTACAAAAATTAGATCAAACGCTTGCCGAAAAAAATAATTTGCAGGATTTATCATGCAAAGAATTTGCTTATGAAGCAGCCAAAATATTTGCCTCTCTCAACTATACACACCCCTTTAGAGAAGGCAACGGACGTACACAACGGATCTTTTTTGAAAATCTTGCCAAAGCCGCAGGGCATCAGCTTGATTTTTCACTGGTTACAAAAGAACGCATGTTGGTTGCTAGTGTTGCAGCAATACAAAATGACAATCTAGAACCAATGCAACATCTGTTTGACGATATCTCTAATCCCAATAAAATACCTCTTTTAAAGGAATTCATGAGCAACACGAAAGAACTTGGGCGTAGTGTGAATGATCGCCCTGTTATGGTCACAAAGGAAGGTGAAACCTACACGGGCACCTATAGAGGTGCTGGTCTTAACAGCTTTGCCTGCAATGTAAAAGGAGCTTACATTATCGGCAATAAAGAACATCTCACACCAGAACAACTCAAAACATTAAAACCCGGTGATAAATTTACCTTTACCGTTCCCAAAACAAAAGAGCTTGAAAGCATTCTCATTCCAGAAGAGAAATTAGCCCCTTTGACAAAAAATGAAACGGCCCAAATGGTTGCAGAAGATGCCTGTGTCCACGTAAGCCTAAAACAGGTCCAGAAACTGTCAAAAATTGTTTATGGTAATACAAAAACATTAGACAAACAGATGGTAGAAATCATCAAAAATCCAAGCTTAGGCCAACAGCTCGCCAACAAGATTGAAAGGGCACCGAGCTCTGTTTCTCGTCTTGCAGGTTTCAGTTTATGTGGACTACAAAATCAGGCACGTGCAAACGCTAAAAATCATATTGGTATGCTCTGTACTGCCGTTGCAAATTTCGCGTATGCTGTAAAATATGCTGAAAAGGAAATCACGCAAGAACATGCAACAGAACAAAGTCGCCTTGCAAAAACAATAGAAATGCCAAGTCAAAGCTTGCAAGATCTCTTCGCCTTGCCAAAAGAATTACAGCAGGAAGCTTTAGCAAAAAATCCTTTATGTCAAAAAGAGCTCAGCAACTTTGTAAAAAAGATCAACACCCGTCTTTCACCAAATGAACATAAAGCAGTTCAAAATAATGATTATGAAACACTGGCTCAAAGCATTGGTGTATCAGAAAATAAAGCCAAACAAATTACACAAATTATTAAGCAAACCAAAGAAGTACATCAGCAAGCACAAATATGCACAATGCGCCATTCCAAAGCATTCGCTATGGCCTGCTAAGAATGGATAAAACCTTCCTCCTTGATGAGAAAGGCTCATAAACGAAAACTGTTTGGCGTTATCTGCACCTTTGCAAAAAGAGATGAGAGTTAATATCACGTACCTGAAAAAGAGCATTTCGCAACATATTCTGATAGAATTGAGAGTAAAATACAATGAAATATACCAAAACACAAATGGTACTTATTTTAACACCAATCGCTTTAGGTGCTTTAACGATATTCCTTGTCCCTCATTTTTTACTGTTAATAACAAATGGACTAAAGAGCGATCAAATTTATTGGACTCTTCGTTCTGAGCCTTTATTAGTCTTAGCACTAACGGCTGCTGTTTCATTGTTGTATAGTCTGTCGCAAAAACTGCACTTACGTAAAATAATCACTTTTGTCTCCGTTGTTTTTTTTGGAACAACCGCTCTTTACTATATTGGTGGTGAAATAAAACGTTTAAGTCCCTATGTTGGCCAACAAGGAATAACGTGGAGCTATGCGCTTCAATTCATGGACCCCATGGTTGTCTTTGGCATCATCATTGGTGGTTTTCTTTCCATCATTCAATTCATAACAACCTCTCCACCTAAAAATAAGGTCAAGCGTGCAAAAAAAGGTGTTTTTGGTGAGGCCTCTTGGATGAATTTAAGAGAGGCAGCAAAAATCTTTCCTGCTAATGGGCAAATTGTTGTGGGTGAAAGATACCGTGTTGATCAAGATAATGTGTGCAAAATTCCCTTTGCGCCTGGCAATAAAACAACATGGGGAAAGGGTGGAACAGCCCCTTTGCTAACCTTTAATCTTGATTTTGGTTCAACTCATATGATCTTTTTTGCTGGTTCTGGTGGCTATAAAACCACAAGTACAGTAGTTCCTACGTGTTTAACCTATCCAGGGTCTATTGTTTGTCTTGATCCTTCAACAGAAGTTGCCCCAATGGTCAAATTTGCGCGTCAAAAGATGGGGAATAGAAATGTCATTGTTCTCGATCCCAATTCATTTTTAACAAAAAATTTTAATGTCATCGATTGGCTTTTAGACGACAGCGTACCACGCACACAACGCGAAGCGAATATTGTAAGCTTTTCCAAGTTGCTCCTTACAGATAAAAAATCAGACAATTCTTCAGCAGAATATTTCTCGACACAAGCCCATAATTTATTAACAGCTCTTCTTGCTCACGTTGTATTTTCTGATGAATATGAAGACAGCGAGCGCAATTTAAAAACATTGCGTGGCATTCTCTCTCAATCAGAAACAGCTGTTGTTAATCAATTACGCATGATTCAAGAAACAACACCTTCTCCTTTTATTCGTGAAATGGTTGGTATTTTTACAGAAATGGCAGAACAAACCTTTTCAGGAGTCTATACAACCGCCTCAAAAGATACCCAATGGCTTTCTTTGTCCAATTACGCAGATCTTGTCTGCGGAGATGATTTTTTTTCCTCAGATATTGCAAATGGCAATACAGATGTTTTTCTCAATCTCCCCGCAAGCATTTTAAACAGTTATCCAGCTATTGGACGTGTAATTATTGGCGCCTTTCTCAATGCCATGGTTACAGCAGACGGTAACTATAAAAAGCGTGTTTTATTTGTCTTAGATGAAGTTGATCTTCTAGGCTATATGAATATTTTAGAAGAAGCGCGCGATCGTGGACGTAAATACGGTACATCCTTAATGCTTTTTTACCAATCCTCTGGTCAGTTGGTCAATCACTTTGGAGAAGCCGGAGCACGCTCATGGTTTGAAAGCTGCTCCTTTGTCAGCTATGCTGCCATTAAAGACCTCCAAACTGCCAAAGACATTTCAGAACGCTGTGGGCAAATGACCGTTGAAGTAACCGGAACAAGCAAATCAAGAGGCTTATCTTTAGGAAAGAGTTCATACAACGTCAATTACCAACAAAGAGCCCTGATTTTACCCCATGAGGTTATTCAAGAAATGCGTCAAGATGAACAAATTATTCTTATGCAAGGACACCCCCCTTTGCGATGTGGTCGCGCCATCTATTTCAGAAGAAAAGAAATGTTAGCTGCTGCTGCAAAAAACCGCTTTGCCCCACAAAAGAAAAACTAACTCCCTATTTATGAGATCTTGACTATGAAAAGAACAAAAACAACATACATTTTTGTTTTTTAAAAGCCCCTTAACAAAAAGCTTATGCCCACTTCCTCACACACATAAGGAAATCATGATAAAAAAATCCGTATTTTTTCCTTTTTGTATTTTATGTATTATTTTACCAGCGCCCTTCGTCTTTATAAAAAAGACCAATCCCCTCAAATCATCTATAACTAAACCGACATACTCCACTTGAGAAAGTCCTGTAAATACATTCCTACAAAGCTTTTTGTGTATAATTTATCCCCTACAAACAACCAAAAACATTTCACAACGCTAATCACCAATATCAAGACTCAAGAAAAACAAAAGTTTGTTCTTTGAGACAAGAACTCTCAAGACACCTCCACTCAAGAATATCGATTTTTCGCAAAAAACATTTAAGGTATACATCAAAATGAATAAATCACTCTTATACAAGCTTTTCCCCCTTTACGATATCATAAAGTGTTCTATTTTAATGATAAAGCGCTGAAAAAAGGCTTTTCTCCCTAACCAAAGAAAGAGTTCCCTCTCTTATGAAGCTTAAAGCAGCGCAATACAATAAAAGCAACAATACAAAAATAAAAAACATTTTGTTTCAAACAAATACAAACAAGATGTTCATATGGAGCGATAAGAAAAGCGTAATGGAGAAAAATTCTTGATGACTGCTTTTGCCCATAGATTCACTAATCTGAGTACTGTGTATGAAAAGTACCAACTCCATCCGCAAACCAAGAGCGATTGCACCCGCCATATCCACGCCCCTCATCAAAGCGCTCTTGCAAACAACTTTATTAAAGGAAAAAGACAACAATTTTAAGCAATATTTTTCTTTTTGACCTCTTCCTTACACCTCAAAGAATGAAGGTTTTTTCCAGAGTCAATTTGTAGAAAATCCATTTTTTGACCGCTAATGGGATTCACATCAGCACCCTCAATACCAGTATTTTACAGCACAACAGGATAATAAACGAAAAAAGAAAATATACACGAAAACAATCACAACAGAACATTTGGCATCTCTCACACCAAAAAACTTCCAAAAGTATCACAAAACGATCGATACAACCACGTACACTGTAGGAAAAAGCACTCCCTCTCATAACACCCAAAATTTCAAAAGAACACGCGAATGGGGATTTTTCACATATAGCGTTTAAGACGCTCATCAACCACCACCCTATCTAGGAGAGATTATATGTTAGAGCAAAATTATCTATACAAAGGTACCTTAACACTCAAAAATAAATATGGCATAAAAGACCCCCAAAAACTGTATGAACGCTGTGCTCATGATACCGCCAGAGAAGTCGTCAATTTTCGCCATGAACCACTTCCACAAAAATTTGATTCCACTTATTTAAAATTAATTCACTGGAGCCTCTTCCACAAAACTTTTGAATGGGCTGGAAAAACCCGCGATATATCCTTTACATTTGAAGACGGCACCTCTGCTCATATGCCGGCGATGCGTCCCAAAGGTTACGAAGTTCCTTTTGCTATCGGACCGCAGATTCAAAAAAAACTAAAACAACTCGAAAAAACACTTAATGAGAAGAACAGTTTAAAAGGTTTATCGCGCCAAGAATTTGCTAAAAATGCCGCTGAAGTTTTTATGGTGCTCGAGCACGCACATCCTTTCAGAAAAGGGAATGGGCGCGTAAATCGAATGTTTATGGAAAAACTTGGACAAGCAGCAGGACATACCATTGACTTTTCTTTCATCACAAAAAGACGCATGACAGCAGCTTGTATTGAAGCCATGCAATATGACAATCCCCAACCGATGAAAGATATTTTTGAAGATATCACGCATCCGCAAAAATCCCTTGTTTTAAAAGAATTCATCTCCCAAATGAGAAATGCTGGACTGGATGAAATTAACAATCGTATTGTTGTTGCCGCAAAAGAAGGGATCCCCTATGAAGGTATCTTTAGAGGTTTTTCAGCAGAAGGTTTTGTCATGGAAGTAGAAAGGGCTTTCGTCGTCGGACACAAAGATGATCTCACCCCAGAACTCGTCAAAACATTACAAAACGGTGCCCGCCTCTGCTTTCAAAAAACCAACGTTCAAAGCTTACAAGAAACACTGATCCCAAAAGAAACATTAGCCCCTCTTACCCATGAAGAGTTATTTGAAAGGATTTCAAATGACGCTTATGTTGAAGGGAGCCGAAAAGAAATCGAAAATTTATCAAAGATTGTTTATGGTAAAGCCCACGCCTTAAAGACAACATTAGATATCATAACGGCAGCTCCAAACTTAGGAAATCAGTTTGCCGATGAAACTTTACAAAACCCTCAATCAATTTCTAAATTTGCTGGGAGTAAAATATTTGGCATGAAAAGTTCAAATCGCAGACAAGCGGAACAGACTGTTCCACAACTCAGCCAAGCCCTTAAAAATTATGGCGCAATAACACAACAAACAAAAGATGCAATTCTAGAGCAACACCAAAGAGAACAAAATCGCCTGAACCACACTGTCGAAAAACCTGGAAAAAATTTACAAAACCTTTTTGCCTTACCAGAAGAACAACAAAGGGAAGCTTTATTCCATTCTCATTCACTGCGACAAGAACTCCATCACTTTTCACGACAACTACACAATCGTCTCTCCTCAGAAGATCGTAAAGCCATACAAGAAAAAGATTATACCAGACTAGCTTGCCTCCTTGGGACATCGGAAAGCAAAGCAAAAGAAATTGCAAAAACTGTAAAGAACACCAAAGAAGCACAATATCAAGCCCGCAGCTTAAAAGTTAGTCGTTTCTCATCGCTTGCTCTTACCGGCTAAAAACGCATGAACTTTTGCCTTCCAACTGACTCTTGGCGCTAATCATTTTACCTCCATTGCACCCACCAATTGTTTTAAAATATTACAAAAAATAGTCCTAAAAATGAATCCTGTAATTTGTTGTAACTTATTGATAATATTTCATAAAAAAAACTGTATAAAAGACATAAATGTCCACTATATATCAATATGAATAGCGCGAAATCTTTGGAGGTCATTCAACTCGATATCTTACCTGTGTCTTGAAGTTATCAAAAAGCGGGAATGTGCCAAAGAGGTTTTCTAAAAATATTGAAAGGAAACAGCCATGAAAAAAAGTCACCCAAGCCCTTCTAGCAATGTAGATGAACTAAGCCGACAATTTGAACAACAAAATCTAGGTGCTTCTAATCTAGAAGACCTCTACGCCAAGGTTAATAAACCACCCAAAGAACAGCGCAACCCACAACAATACACACTTCAACAACCACCAGAAACAGTCTATGCTCCCCAAAAGCCACTTGAACAACAAAATCCAAGAGTTTTTAATGTAGAAGAGCTCTACGCAAAGGTTAATAAACCACCCAAAGAACAGCGCAACCCACAACACTATACACTTCAACAACCACCAGAAACAGTCTATGCTCCCAAAAAGCCACTTGAGCAACAAAATCTAGGAGCTTCTAATCTAGAAGAGCTCTACGCAAAGGTTAATAAACCACCCAAAGAACAGCGCAACCAACAACAATACACACTTCAACAACCAGCAGAAACGATCTATGCTCCCCAAAAGCCACTAGGAAATCCCTATGACAGACTTGGTGGGGAACCAAGTGATGGGCGACGCACCGACAGACTCGTAGATCCCTATAAAGTAACGGATTTGGAAGCGCAAGGTTGGCAAACACCCTACGACACAGTTGGTGGAGGTGCACAGGGTGGACGACATCCCCAAGAGCCAGAACATCTCTATGCAGAACTTGAATTTGGTATAGAAGGTGGGCGCTCTCCCCAAAGATCACTCGAATCTGTCTATGCAACGGTTGGCATGGGAGCTGAAGGTGGACAAGAATCTGAACAACTAGAAAACCCTATCTACCAAGGTGTTGGCGAAGGGGCAATGTCCCCTCCCAGAACCCCAAAAGATGTGGTTACAACAAGGCTTTTACAAAACGTAGACTTTCAATATGGTGTAAGAGAAATCCAAGAGCGATGCAAAGTTGTTTATGGTAACGAGCATGCTTTGAATCAACAATTGGCTAAAGTTCTTGACGATCCTCGAGAAGGAGAGAACGTCTTATGGGACCTTACAGAAAATCCTCAAAGCGCTGGTAAACTTGCAGGTCACAAAATACTTGGTGTAAAATCTCCAAGCCGCAGAGAAGCTGAAGAGGAGTTTACCCACCTTTGCTCAGCTCTTGAGAGACATGTAAAGACTGCACAAAAACTCCATCAACAATTTACACATGAACATGAAAGAGGTCAAAAACACGAAGGTCCAGAAAGAGACCCAGAACACAGACATCACCACCATCATCGTCGTCATCACACAAGAGGACAAGAACAAAATAGTCCAGAGCGCAGTCCACAACGACAAAGACATGGAGAAAAAGGAATGGCTTATGCCATGTAAGTGAGCCCCCGTAAAAGTACATAATTTTTTATTTTTCATTGAGTTTCTTGGCGCAAATCTTTTCATCGCGATTGCGCCAAGAATCGTTTTAAAATATTACAAAAAATAATCCTAAAAAGAATCCTATAATTTATCATAACTTATTGATAAAATTTCATAAAAAAGCTGTATAAAAGACACAAATGTCCGTTACACTAACCCTGAATAGCGCAAAATCTTTGGAGGTCATTCAGTTGGATATCTTCCTTTGTACAAAAGTTATCAAAACTAAAAGTGGGGAATGCACCAAAGAGGTTTTCTAAAAATATTGAAAGGAAACATGCATGAAAAAACATCATCCACACCCTTCTGCAAATCCAGAAGCCCTCTATGCACAAGTTAAGAAACCAACCAGAGGAAACCAGCGCGGTCCAACCCCAGAAGAGGAAGTTACATACGCAACTGTTAGCAGTGTTTCTCCTTCAAGAGGGAGACACCATAATCAAAGGCAACAAGAATCTGAAACCGACTATACAATGGTTGCTCCCACAAAACGCGAAGAAGAAGTTACATACGCAACTGTTAGCAGTATTTCTCCTTCCAAAGGGAGACACCATAATCAAAGGCAACAAGAATCTGAAACCGACTATACAATGGTTTCTTCGCACCAAAGAGGAAGATCTTCACCTTCCCTCACAGCTGATCAAATAAGTGTCATACTTTTAAAAAATCCACAAGTTCAAGCATATGCACAAGAGGTCGTGCATTGGGGTACAACTGTTTATAACAGTGACACGCTTTTCCAACAGCACTTGCAAGACATACTTAAAGATCCCACTAAAGGAAAAGAGCTTTCAAATCAACTTGCTGAAAATCCTGAATCTATGCATAGGCTTGCTGGACGCTCCACACTTGGCTTAAAAAATCAAGCACGCAAAGCAGCTGAAGACGGTTTTAAACTGCTCGTTGATGCCATTGATGGTTATACGAAAGCTGTAGAAAATGCAACGGAACAGCTATTGCACACCCCTCTAGCGGAACAAAGACGCCGTCAAGAAAATTCTCAGCAAGTTGAGAGACACCATCATCGTCATCATCATCACACAAGAGGACAAGAACACAATAGTCCAGAGCACAGCCCTCAACGACAAAGACAAGGAGAAAAAGGATTTTCTTATGCCATGTAAGGAGGCATAGACGTAAAAACAGATAGTTTTTGTTTTTCATGTAATTTTTTTTCAGTGAGTTTCTTGGCGCAAATCGTTTCATCGCGATTGCGCCAAGAATTGTTTTAGAATGTTACAAAAAATAGTCCTAAAAATGGCGCCTGTAGTTCACGATAACTATTGATAACTTATTGATAATATTTCACAAAAAAACTGTATAAAAGACACAAATGTCCCTTAGGCTGATTGCAAATAGCGCAGATCTTTGGAGCTCATTCAGTTCGATATCTTCCTTTGTCTCAAAGCGATCCAAACATAAAAGGCAAGAGTGCTCCAAAGAGGTTTTCTAAAACAATTTTTGAAAGGAAACATGCATGAAAAAAGATCACTCTCACCCTTTTCCATCCTCTTCAATACAAGAACTTATAGCGCTCTATGAAAAAGTAGCAGCAGAAGTCTCAGGCGAAGAACCCATCCCTAAAGAAACGTCTTCAAAAAGCAAAAGACTATCAACGATACCGGAAGAAGGTGAGGAAAGACAATCTCTTTTAAGAGAAGAAACTGTACATGCATCAACAAATCCAACAGCTTCGTTAACAAGAGGCGGCTCTACTAAAATGCAGCAAAAACCTGAAACGACACACTCAATAATTACTTCACAAGTTACCCAAAGGGCAGCAAAAATTCTCTCAGAGGAAGAAATCATTCAATTGCTTCCACACCATTCATTGCTTCGAACCTATCAAGAAGAAATCCAACGTTTATCCGCAAGTGCCTATGGCAACCCAAACATTTTGAAAGAAAAAATGCAGGAAATTCAAAGAAATCCTGCTGCAGGAGAAGAACTCTCATGGCGTATGGCAGCATATCCTGAAAGTATCGCTAAACTTTCAGGCACCAGCATGTTGGGCTTCAAAAATCGAGCACGTAGACAAGCAGAAGAGAGTTTTTCCGCTCTCAGTATCACCATTGATTGTTATACAGAAACTGTAAAACAGGCAAGAGAGAGCCTCGTACAATCTCCAGAGCAAGAACTCAAAAACTATGAACGCTTAATGGGGAAGGAAGCTGTCACTAAACTGCTACAAAAACCAGATCATCGTGAAAAAGAAAGTCTTTCAGAGGCAGAAGTTTCTACCAAAATTCACCAACATTCAAAAGTCAAAAGACACCATGCCCAAATCCAATATTGGTGCACTGTTGTTTTTGGCAACACAAACATTTTGCAATCACAGGTGGAAACACTTTTCCAAAACCCTGAAACAATAGAAGCACTCGCACAACAACTTGCTGGAAATCCTCAATCTTTTCACAAGTACGCTGGTCGTAACTTTTGTGGCTTTAAAAATAAAGCACGCAGACATGCTGAAGCGGGTCTTTCTCACCTCATTGACGCCACTGACAATTATGCAACAGCTGTAGCACAAGTAAGAGAGAGCCTTTCAAAAACTCAGCAGACAAAACAAGAACACAATGAAGCACCTTCTGAGAGAGCGCAAAACTTGCATCAACAACAAAGCGTCTCACAGTCTGCTCAACGCCCCGAGCCTTCAACAGTAACTTTTGAAGAAGCAACAACTTCTACTCAACAAAGAGAAACAGATATTCGTCCTCGCAAAACTGCCGCCCCAAAAGCGATGGCTTTTGCCAGCTAAACAGACATAAATTTTCACATTGAATCCAATATCTTGGCGAAACACAGGAAAGAGGTGTTTGCGCCAAGAAAGCCCCATCTTGTGAAACCATTCAGTTTCATATCTGCTCTCGTAAAGACCGAGTAAAAAAGCATAAAACAGAATAAAAACCAACGTACGTTTTTAAATAGTATTTAAAAACAATATTGGAAGAGTTTGAAAGGAACATGCATGAAAAAAAGAAATCCCTCCCCTTTTATCACCGAAATGATGGAAAAATTTCAACAACCGGCTGAACAATCCCCCACCAGAACCCCTCCTTCCCAAGTTTCTCAAAATTTGCCAAAACCAACTGTAGAAAAACGCCCAGAAAATTTATCACACCACCCAAAGGTTGCGCCACCGCCCCCCCCCCGCATGAGAGCAAACACTCAAACCAGCACAATGCCCTCCAGCGCTAAAATCCCCAGCACCAAAACCCAAGAGATACCTCCTCTACAAACAAAAGTAGCTCCGCCCAAACCCCCACGCACAAAAGAAAATCTACAACCCAGCTCACAAATCCAAGAACGCTCCTCTCCGCACACAAAAACGCCTCCACAAAGACCACCACGTGCAAAAGATAGAGAACAAAACAAAACAACGGCTCAAGAGAGAGAACACCTCTATGCAACGCCTACTTCGCAAACACCCCCACGCATGAGGGAAAAAGCACAAACCGGAACAAAAATCCCCAGCTCACAAATCCAAGAAAACTCCTCTCCGCACACAAAAACGCCTCCACAAAGACCACCACGTGCAAAAGATAGAGAACAAAACAAAACAACAGCTCAAGAGAGAGAACACCTCTATGCAACGCCTACTTCGCAAACACCCCCACGCATGAGGGAAAAAGCACAAACCGGAACAAAAATCCCCAGCTCACAAATCCAAGAAAACTCCTCTCCGCACACAAAAGCAGCTCCACAAAGACCACCACGTGCAAAAGATAGAGGACAAAACAAAACAACGGTTCAAGAGAGAGAACACCTCTATGCAACGCCTACTTCGCAAACATCGCCACGCATGAGAGACAGAGTGCAAAACGGTACAAAAATCCAAAATCCTGAAACATACGACCCAAGTGTTAGACCCAAAACACCATCACATATGAAAGTCAGACAGCAAAGCAGTTCATCATCACAAAACAGTGGAACATATGCCGTCCCTCCTTCAAGAAAACCGCACCGTATGGAAAACAGAAAACAAAGCGATACTATCGTCCCAAAACCTGCCTCTCCACACACAGCAATTGAACAACCAAAACCGTCTCACGGACAAAAATCATCTATTAATACAATGGAAAGAGAGCTGTTACTCGTAGCATATCAAGAAGAAATACGATTTTTGTGCGAAAAGGTTTATGGCAACAGGCTTATTTTAGAAGAAAGAATAGAAGCAATCAAAGAAAACCCCAATATGGGAGAACAGCTCTTATGGGATATTACAGAACAGCCTAAGTCTATTTCTAAGCTTGCTGGTAGAAAAGTTCTCGGCATAAAAAATAACGCGCGCAAACAAGCTGAAGAAACTCTTCCTACCCTATGTGCTGCTATTAACGGTTATATGTATACTTCAAAATATACAAAAAGTGAAAATATTTCACAAGGTTTTCACACGGAACAACAACATCAGCGACAAGCACAAGAGAAAGATCCAATAAATCAACATTTACAAAATTCGCTCAATTCAGAAAAGAAAATAAAGCCTCTCTCAAATCAGGAAATTGCCCGCAGAGTTCAACAAGATCCATCGGTTCAATATGGTCAAAGAGAGATCCAATATTGGTGCCAAATTGTTTATGATGATCCATTTATTTTACAATATAGAATGGAAGATATGCACAAAATTCCAGAGATGGGAGAAGAGCTTGTATTTCAAATTGAAAAGGATTCTACATCTTTTGCTCCACTTGCTGGTAGAAAAACCCTTGGCATAAAAAACGGAGCACGCAAAGCCGCTGAAGAAAATATCCCTACCCTTTGTACCGCCATTAAGGACTATGCTGATACAATAAAACAGTTAAGAGAAACCATTGTGCAAAACCATCAGGAAGAACAACAAAAACGTCATCAACCACTTACCGATCTCGATAAAAAATTACAAAAGCAGCAAAGCTTATCGCAGCCCCCGAAGCTGCCTGAACGCTCAACAGTAAAGCGGCATCAAGAAGTTGCAGAAACTTGTAGACAAGAAGACCAGCCGCATATTCGACAGCGCAGAGCCGAAGCATCAAAAGCTATAGCTTTGTCGTAATAAATCTCCCAATTGTTGGCTTTTCATACAAAACTTTGGTGCAATTATCTTGCCAAGATTGCATCAAAGACGGTGTATGAAATACAGAAAACTTTGAATAAGACACCCCATTATTTTACAGAATTCATTGATAAAATTTCACGATAATACTTCATAAAAATCACACACTTTAACTTTGTTCCATGCGAATAAGGTCAATTTTTTCAATCATTCAAATAGGCATTCTTCTTTAAAGAAAACACCATAAAATAATAAAAGGCAAAAAATATAAAAAAAGCTTTCAAAAAATAATGTTAACATTTGAAAGGAAATATGCATGAAAGAAAATACAGAACATTATGCCTCTTCCTCACAGGAAAAATTGCAAGAACAACACTCTGCAATTAGTGCAGCCATTTCTAAGCAAATCAATAAAGCATCGCAGAATTTCTTTTATCCCAATAGCAAAGTGCTTAAAAATAAATACCACATCAAAGAGCAAGAAATATTAAAAGAACGATGTTGTGATGATGTAAAGAAAGAAATGATAAAACTGCGTCAAGAACCTCTACCTGAGCAGTTTAATTCCTCCTATCTAAAATATCTTCATCAACGCCTCTTTTCCCGTGCATTTGAATGGTCCGGACAAACACGCGAAGAGCCTTTTACATTTGAAGATGGTACTGTTGCTTCTATGCCCATTTTGAAAAGAAAAGAATTTACAAAACCTTTTGCGATTGGCAAAAAAATACAGAAGGGACTAGAAAAGTTAGATAAAACGCTTTCTGAAAAGAATAATTTACAAGGCTTAACGCGCGAAGAATTCGTTGAACAAGCCGCTGGAATAATGATAGATTTGCACCACTTGCATCCTTTCAGAGAGGGCAATAGGCGCACAAAGAGACTGTTTGTTGAAAAACTCGCTCAAGCAGCAGGACATGAGCTAGACTTTTCTCTTGTGAGCAAAAAACGTAAAGACTTTGTCCGCGCCGCTGCCATGGAACATGGCGATCCAGAGCCTATGAAGCATCTGCTTGAGGATATCTCAAATCCAGAAAAATTGCTCATTTTACAAGAATTTACCAACTCTATGAGAAAGCTTGGATTGGATGAAAAAAATTATTATCTCACTGTCGTCGCAAAAGAAGGAGAAACCTATCATGGTACCTACAGAGGCAGTGGACCCAATGGCTTCATGCTTGATGCCAACGGGACTTTCATCTTAGGAAATAAAAAAGATCTCACCCCAGAGCAAATACAGACATTAAAAATCGGTGACGCCCTCTCCTTTACAGCGCCCAAAACTCAAAACCCAGAAAAAAACATTGCTTCCAGAAAAAAAAGAGCCGTTCTCACAAACGATGAAATAACTGAAAAGAGCAAAGACAACGCATCCATTCAAACAAAGAAAAAAGAAAAAGCCCATTTTTCACCATGGAGTGCCCCTCATGCTTTACATGACAGCATTGAAGTTATGCCCGAAAATTTGCAAGAACAAGAACAAATGACCAAACCAATTGCTCAATCTGCTTCCTCTATGAGGCAAATGCAAAAAGATTTCCAAAAAAACATTTTACAGACCAGCAATACAGCGACAAATAATCCAATATCTGTCCAAATGACAAAGGAAAAACGCTCTGATCATCAAGAAAGAATGAAACAGCCCCCAAAAAAAGCAATGGCATACTGGGACACTGGTACAAAAAAAACGGACACCGTCCCTCTCACCTTACAGGAGAAATTATCCTCATCGCCTCAAACCGAAGAAAATAAGACAATGTACCATAATTTCTTTTGCCCTAATAGTATCACCTTAAAAAATAAATATGGAATAAACGACTATAAAAAATTAAAAGTGCAATGTGCCCATGATACAACAAAAGCAATCATTCATCTACGCCAAGAAGCGCCACCGCAAAAACTAACTTCCACATATCTCCAATATATTCATCACACCCTATTTAAAAATACTTTTGAATGGGCCGGACAAACACGCGAAAAACCATTTACATTTGAAGATGGTACCGTTGCTTATATGCCAATGATGAAAAAAGCTGGGATTTCTTTTGCCTCAGCAAAACAGATACAAGAGGGACTAGAAAATTTAGATAAAATACTTGCTGAAACGAATAGTTTAAAAGGCTTAACCCGCGAAACATTTATTGAACATGTCACTGAAATGTTGATACAGCTCAACTATACGCATCCCTTCAGAGAAGGTAATGGACGCACACAACGAATGTTTTTTGAAAAACTTGGGCAAGTTGCTGGCCACACACTCGACTTTTCTCTTGTAACAGAAAAACGCATGAATCTTGCCAGCATTGCATCGCTAAAACATAACGATAAGGAAGAGATGAAACATCTGCTTGAGGATATCTCAAATCCAGAAAAAATACTTATTTTAAAAGAATTCATGGATAATATGAAACATATCGGATTTGAGAGTCTTCATCATCATCTTGTTACAACAGCGAAAGAAGGTCATACCTATAAAGGCTTTTACAGAGGCAGTGGACCCAATGGCTTCATGCTTGATGCCAACGGGATTTTCATCTTGGGAAATAAAAAAGATCTCACCCCAGAGCAAATACAGACATTAAAAATCGGTGACGCCCTCTCCTTTACAGCACCAAAAATTCAAAACCAGCAAGGAGTGCTTATCCCCGCAGAAACAATAGCCCCCCTTACCAACAATGAAATTGCCCCAAGGATAAAAAACAACGCATCCATTCAAGCAAGAAGAAAAGAAATCGAAACTTTGTGTCAAATCATTTATGGCAATCGTCATATTTTGCAGGAAAGAATTGAGATGATCCATGAAAATCATACTGAAGGAGAACAGCTCACCTATCAAATTACCACCTCTCCCCAATCTATTTCTAAGCTTTCTGGTAGCAATGTATTTGGCATAAAAAACAACGCGCGTGCCCATGCTGAAGCAAATATTTTGCCCCTCTGTAGAGCCATTGATCGTTATATCAATATTTTTAAACAAACAGAAAGAGACATTCTCCATACCCATCATGTAAAACAAAGGCGGTGTGAACAGTCGGTAAAAATTCCTGAGGCTTGGATGAAAAATCTCTTTTCCTTGTCAAAAGCACAACAGCAAGAAACTTTATCAAACTCTCCTGAATTAAGGGGGGAGATAAGGACTTATATCAAAAAAATCAATGAGCGCTTATCCTCAAGCGAGCATGAAGCTATAAAGGAAAATAATCCTGAAAAACTTGCGAAGAGTCTTGGTACATCAACCGTTAAAGCAAAAGAGATTATGGAAATAATCAAGCAGATAAAAGAGATAGAACAGCATATACAACCCATGTATTTTTATAACCATAAATTCGATGAGCGCTTAGCACCAAACCAGTATCAATCTATCCAGCATCAATCTATAAAGAAAAATAATGAAAAAAAATGTTCCAACACTCTCGATAAAGAATCAATTAAAGTGCAAAAAATGACAGAAAACGTCAATCAGAATCCTAAAAGACAAGAAAATATTCAACCTCACAAAACAGAGCACACAAAAGCGATGGCAATGAATATCTAAAGGTTCATAAACTTTAACTTTTTTGCCCTCTCTGGTAAAAATGATAGCCTTTCCCCCCCTCTGCCTTCATCGGCAAATCAATCGACCTCAACGAGAATGGAAACCTGAACAGGAAAAATAAAAGGATCAATCATTTTTGAAAATGATAATGAATCACTTTCATTACCTGTCGTGCTAAAAACAGACAAAATGCTGTTGAAAGATCACGTCTTCCTATCCTCTTATTTATGTAATCTCTAAAACGAAAAGGCAGCCAAATTGGAGAGAACATAAAGCCGTAAAAGTGAAAACCAATCACCAGCTTTACCATCCCCTTTTAGCTCAACCTTACGACTTTTTAAAACATCTAAAGCGCTGTTTTTTAAATAATGGAAATTGCACATTGTTTCATGCTTTTATTTTATTTGCGTTCTTTAAATAGGGTCATACCCCTCACGTAAAACAGTACGGTATTGGGTTGCATTATTCACGACATCAAAACATAAAGAGAAATTATCATTATATATCCTTATATGTCCCTTAAAACTGTTATGATATTTCTCCCATATTTCAGTTTGAAAAAGAAATTTTAATTATTTTATGGCAACAATAAAAATTTTAATGCAACAGTAAACAAGGAGCATAAAAAGTCTTCAAGCACCATTGTTGACAGAGAGATAAACACCGTCGTAAAACGCTTTCCAAAAGTATCCTTGATTAGGATAGAGATCAGATTTTACGATTTAAAACGGTTTATTTCTCCTGTCATCGCTTCTCTTTTACAACAAAGTTGATATATCTTTATGACATTGATTAAAAAAATTGCAACAGTTGCTTCCGGAACCCTTATGAGCCGTATTTTTGGCTTCGTACGCGAAATGCTTATGGCAGCAGCCCTAGGGACAGGTCCTGTTTCTGATGCCTTTAACGCTGCTTTTCGTTTTCCCAACACATTTCGTCGTTTTTTTGCTGAAGGTGCCTTTAACGCTGCTTTCATTCCTCTTTTTGCAAAAAAAATCACTGAAGAAGGTCACGAAACGGCATGCAAATTTGCAGAAGAAGTCTTTGGCGTTCTCTTTTCGCTGCTCTTACTGTTAACGATTGCGATGGAACTGAGTATGCCTTTTTTGGTACGAACCATTATTGCCCCAGGTTTTACCGAAGATGCAACAAAATTTAACGCTACCATTCACTTTACTGCAATCATGTTTCCCTATTTAACCTGCATGTCGCTTGCTGCCATGATGGGGGGCATGCTTAATGCTCTGCGACGCTATTTTATTGCCGCCATTGCCCCACTCTTTTTAAACATTATTCTGATTGGTGTGCTTGCCTATGCTTGGATCTATAAACTTGACGCTTGGCATATCGGCTTAAATCTCTCTTGGGGTGTATTAGCAGCAGGGCTTCTTCAACTCACCTTAATTGCCCTTGCTTTGCGTCAAAGTGGAATGAAAATTTCCTTCCGCCAGCCCCATTTAAGTCCTAATGTTCGCAAGCTATTAACTTTAGCATTCCCAGCAGCCATTACGGGTGGCATCACACAAATCAATTTGCTCATTAATACCAACATTGCTTCTAGTCAATCGGGTGCTGTCTCTTCTTTGATGTACGCTGATCGTCTTTACCAATTGCCTCTAGGCGTAATCGCCATTGCCGTTGCAACCGTTCTTTTACCAGAATTAACACGCGCTTTGCGGAGCAAAAAGCATGAAGAAACCCACCATTTACAAAACCGCTCTATTGAATTAACATTGTTGTTAACACTTCCAGCATCCATTGCTTTTTTGCTGCTCTCCACTCCCATTGTCAGTTTGCTCTTTGAGCGAGGACAATTTACCAGTCAATCAACACACCATGTTGCACAATTACTAGAACTTTATGGATTAGGACTTCCAGCTTTTGTTCTTATTAAGGTCTTTATTCCTAATTTTTTTGCCCATGAAGATACCAAAACACCGATGATTTTTACAGGTATTTGCGTTTTCATCAATATCAGTCTCGCCTTAACATTATTTCCTATTCTATCTGCACGAGGTATTGTTATTGCTGAAATTACCTCTGGATGGGCCAACACCCTGTTGCTGTGGAGTGTCCTTATCAAACGCGGTTATTGGAAATACGACTTCCAACTGATAAAGCGAATATTATGTCTCATGATGGCAACTCTTTTGAGTGCACTAGCCCTCTATTACGGATTGAATGTGTTTGGTTTTTTGTCTTTTCCTTTATCCTCACAAGCATCATTTTTCTTGCGCGCGATCACCTTAGCTGGGATCATGATTGGCATATTTTTGATCTATTTTAGTGCCTATTTTTTATTCAACACCCGTTCCTTTTTTCACACGCTTAAAAATTTGAAAAAACGCTCATAATATCTATACTTTGTCAAAAACAATAAAATGAATAACCTTAATTGAAGAAAGAGCACTCCTATGGATACCTTCACACCACTTGTCTTTTCCGGCGTACAACCGAGTGGTCATTTACATCTTGGCAATTATCTTGGAGCCATTCAGCGTTGGGTTGAACTGCAAAACTCTCATCACTGCCTCTATTGTGTTGTGGATATGCATGCGCTCACAGTCAACCCAGATCCCCTTACTTTACGCGAATCCACCAAAACAGTGACAGCAGCCTTTTTAGCCTCCGGTATTGATCCTCAAAAACACATTATTTTTAACCAATCACGTGTTTTTCAACATGCTGAACTCGCCTGGATTTTTAATTGTGTTGCCCGTATTGGCTGGCTTCAACGCATGACACAATTTAAAGATAAAGCAGGAAAAGATCGCGAAAAAGCATCCCTAGGGCTTTTTGCCTATCCCACTTTGATGGCCGCTGATATTTTAGTCTATCGTGCAACGCATGTTCCAGTAGGCGAAGATCAAAAACAGCATGTTGAACTCACACGCGATATTGCACAAAAATTTAACAACGACTATGCACAGCGTATTGCCGAATTAAATTTTGGTATCTCTATGCAAACAGATGAAGAAAAAAGACAAGGCTTTTTTCCCCTCCCAGAGGCGCTTATTGGAACAACAGCCACACGCGTTATGTCTTTGCGCGATGGGACGAAAAAAATGTCAAAATCAGATCCTTCAGATTTTTCACGCATTAATTTGACCGATGATGCTGATCTTATCGCAAAAAAAATACGCAAAGCCAAAACGGATTCGGCTCCTCTTCCCGATACCCTCACCGCTTTAAAAGAACGACCAGAAGTGGACAACCTGCTTGGTATTTATGCTGCCTTTGCCAAAGTTAGCAAAGAAAAGATTCTTTCAGAATTTTCTGGTCAACAATTTTCGCATTTTAAAACAGCTCTAGCCGACCTTGTTGTCCATAAGCTTGCCCCTATAACAGAAGAATTACGTCGACTTCATCAAGAAAGTGATTATATCGACTCTGTTTTGCATGATGGCGCTAAACGTGCTAGTATGCTCGCAGAAGAAAATATGAAAAAAATTCGTGAAATTATTGGATTTTTGCACGATACATAAAAATAATAAAACTGAAAACTGTAGAGAGCAAAAAAATCGTTTGTACAAAATAGAGAAAGTGCATGATTTCCAAACCCAAAAATCCGAAAAAAGAACCAAAGAAAAAAAACTTAGTCATTATCGATGAAACACCAGAGTGTCGGCGTGCCGTTGCGTTTGCCGCACAACATGCCCAAAACACCAGTAGAACATTGGTATTACTTTGTGTCGTTGATAGTGTAGAATTTCAACATTTTCTGGGTGTAAACAACGTTATGCGCACAGAATCAAAGCAAAGTGCTCATAAAATATTAGGAAACATTGCCAGTGAAGTCCGCACCACCCATGCGCTTGAAACAGAAATAGTGGTGCGTGAAGGAAAAAAAATTGATGAGATTTCCAAACTGATCGACGAAGATAAAAGGATTGCACTAATTGTTTTAGCAGCCAGTGGACATACAGAAGGACCAGGACCCCTTGTTCAATTAATCGGGAATAAAGGAACAGCTTTTTCAATCCCTGTCATTGTTATTCCTAGCAATCTTGCCGATGAAGATATTAGATCTATTGCCTAAAAAATATAATATTCTACAATGTAAGATCTTCCCAATCCTTCATTATAAAAGGAGAATCTATGTTTATTCAAACTGAAACCACCCCAAACCCTGCAACTCTTAAATTCTTGCCAGGACGCGTGGTTCTTTCTGAGGGCGTATTAGAATTTCGTGACCCTGAAGAAGCAGCTAAAAACTCACCTTTGGCGGCTAAACTGTTTAATATTCCCAATATCAATGGTGTTTTTTTAGGCTATGATTTTATCACCGTAAGCAAAAAAGAAGGGGAATGGCAACATCTCAAGCCCGTCATTTTAGGCACAATCATGGAACATTTTCTATCCAATGAGCCAGTGATCACCACCAACGCTACAACACAAGCACAAACCCATGCCCTTAACGAAGAATTTTATGACGAAAAAGATGCTGATATTGTCTTAACCATTAAAGATCTGCTTGAAACGCGTATCCGCCCAGCGGTTGCCAATGATGGTGGAGACATTACTTTTCGCGGATTTGAAAATGGTATTGTTTATCTCAATATGCGGGGCTCCTGCGCTGGATGTCCCTCTTCAACGGCAACTCTCAAACATGGTATTGAAAACCTTTTACGTCATTTTATCCCTGAAGTTTTAGGCGTTGAAGCCATGCCACAATAAATATTGACTTCAATAGATAAAATAACCACACCGATTGCCCCTCTTCAACAGTGCTCAAACATGGAATGTAAAGATCTTACGTCATTTTATTCCTGAAACTTTAGAAGTAAGCTATGCAGCCATAAAGATAGAGTACTGTTAAAAAAATCTGTCCAATAATGATACCTTCACTCACCTTTCACCTCCACATATGCCTTAAAAAGATTTCAAAGCCCCCTTTAAGAAGCATAAGTTATTTCAACAAACCAATCGTACACAGAAGTACAATGCATGGGTGTGCACTTTAAATTTATTTTGTTTTATAATCTTGTCATGCAATTTTAACGAGGAAAACACGACCTCGTTAAAAAAAAGAAAACATTGTAAGATAGAGTGCTCATTTGCTCTATCTTTCTCAGTGCTTCCAACGACAAATCACGCAAAATACTCCTTGTAGCAAGCCGGCACCATCATCATATCTGCCAGCCCCTAATGATGCGACAGCTCTTTCATTAAGACGATTCATAAGAGTCATTTTAATCCTTTCTTTCCTCATTTTTACCCACACACCAGCCCCGCTTGTGGTGTGCAAGCAAGTGATTTTAATTGATTCAACATAGAACAGATTTGAAATGAGAGAATCTCACGTTATTCGAGGTTCTAATTCAATATGAATAACGCTAATTTACTATTATAAATCAATATGTTGTTTCAGCCACTCGACAAAGATCACATTTTGCAACTTGCAATGAGAATTCTGACATTCTTCTTATTTCAATTCTGTTCCATGTTGAATCAATCAAAATCGTCCGCTTACACAGCACAAACTGGATAATAACAAAAACTATTTTTAATAGCTCTTATGTACACTTTTATAAGAGACTGTTGCAGTACTAAGAGCTGGAAAATGCATGGCAATAAGACCTTATCAAGATCATAGCGTCCTTTTTCCATTCTTAAAATCAAGAATTCCCCCCTATCATTTTCAATCTCATTTCCATAAACATGACGCAAAAATATAACTACCTGTAAAAAATAAATACATTGAAGCCAGATCTATTATGGTTGTTTGAAAAATTATCTGATACAAAAAATGAGAATATTTTTTCAATTCAGCAGGAATAAGTTTGTCTACTTTACGGTATTGTTCTTCTCATAAAGCGCATACTTTTATTGTTGCTTGTGAGTCAACATCCAGTCCGCCATAACCGCATATTAAAAGAAAAAGACAGAGTCGCTATTTCTCTGCGATACATGGCTTTGCAATAAAGGAAAACATATTGCTTCTATCTGATTGGTGTAATCTATGAAACAAGAAAAGAAGCCACTGGAGAAAAATACGCCCAATTAGAGAAGAATGTAAAAATAGAAAACCAACGAAATCCAAAAACAATTGCAAGAGGACAAATGCTTAAACTTTTTTCACAAACTCCGACTTTAAACTCATCTGACCAATCCCTGGAATTTTGCAATCAATATTATGATCTCCATCCACCAAGCGAATATTCTTTACCTTAGTACCACCTTTTAAAACAGATGAAGCGCCTTTTACTTTCAGATCTTTTATCACCATAACGGTATCTCCGTTTGTTAAAATCTGACCATTGGCATCATAAACAGTATTGACAAGAACCGTATCATCGTTTTTTTGCGGCCATTCATGTGCGCATTCAGGACACACAAAATTTTCACCATCTTCATAAGTATAAAGACAATCACAACGAGGACATTTGGGATATTGGGTCATAAATTCCCCTTATTAAAAGAAAAATCATTCATTATGACTGGTCATAAAGCAAGAAGTGCTTATTGTCCATTATTTTAGAAAAACATTTCCCTTTGTTTCAATCCTCATCTGCCAACTGTGTTCATGAATGCTATCATCACACACCATACATGAGTTTATAAAAATGATTGATCATTATATAACTTAAATGAGCCCCCGCATATCATAAAATTTACTCACTTCATTCTCTCTAATAAATTAATCAAAATCATTTTCTTACACATCAGCAATACAATTAACGAATGAATAAAAAAAATTAGAAAAGGAACATCTCTGAATAAAAACGCTTCCAAAGAGCTAAAAACTGAGAAACAAGAAAATGATAGCCTCAACTTGGCCTTTTATTTAAGTAAAGCATTCATAATGTTAGAGAACAAACTAATTTATGATCATAGTTAATGGTTTTGTATATTGAATGAGAGCCGATAAATAAGCTGAGATTCTCTCAACCCCTTTTACATTGAAACAACCAAAGCCTTTTGTTTGCATGTTACAAGTAGGAAAATCCGTGTAAAACGATTATCCAAAATACTAAACACTCTCAAATATAAGAGCCAACATTGAAAGCGGGCAAAGTGAATGATGGTGCCGTCTTACTCTCTCATAAGCGTAAAAATGATGCTGCTCAATGGATGGCCGGTTATCCCTTTCAAAGCAACACGCATAAGATGCGTTTTTAGCGTCTTGAGAGAGAAGCTTCTTTAAAACAAACATATGAAATGTGCAACAATGATCGTATTTTATTTTGCATGAGAAACTTTCCCCTATTAAACAAAAATTTCTATCAAGCCATTGAGCAAACCCATTGGACATAAATTCCCCGATTATGCTCGATTATAATTTCCTACAGCATTTAGTTTTAAGAATCAGGCAGTTTTAGGAATCCGATTGATATGTAAGAAAGGAAAAAACAAAGAGAGCTTGAAAATGGAAGATCTCCCTTATGCACATAAAATCACGCCCCTAAAATCACATCCATGTGATCAATCATTATACCTTTACAAAAAAACATTCCAATGATCTTAGGTGATAATATCAGGACGATCTCGCCCCAATGCTTGTTGTATGTTTAACAGTTTTAGTGCCACCTGTTGCAAAGGTTGGAGAACTTCTTGCGGATTAAAATTGTGTTTGCGCGGATCACTTTCATACTGTTCAAAATAAAGTCGTAAAGTAGCACCTAGCGTCCCTGTTCCCGACAAACGAACCACCAACCGTGCTCCATTCTCGAAAAAAATACGTATACCTTGCCGCGTGCTAACGCTCTGATCAACAGGATCATGATATGTAAAATCATCTGCTTTTTTGACGAAAAATCCAGCAATTTCAGTTCCTGCATGTGGTAAGTGCGCACGCAAATGCTCTAGTAATGCCAAAGCTTTATCTGCTTCGACTTCTTCATAATCATGCCGTAACGTGTAAAAACGCCCATAGGTGGACCAATGCTGTTGAACAATCTGTGCGACAGTTTTTTCTGTTACCGCTAAAAGATTTAACCAAAATAGGACAGCCCATAAACCATCTTTTTCGCGGATGTGATGAGAGCCCGTTCCAAAGCTTTCTTCACCACAAAAGGTTACTTTCCCCGCATCCAAAAGGGTTCCAAAAAACTTCCATCCCGTTGGCGTTTCAAAAAAGTTTAATCCGTGTTTTTCCGCAACTAAATCAGCAGCACGCCCCGTTGGCATAGAACGCGCTATCCCCACAACACCTTTTCGATATCCTTTAATAAGGTGTGCATGTTCAGCCATAATAGCCAAAGAATCCGAAGGCGAAACAAATTGTTGACGACCAATAATGAGGTTACGATCTCCATCACCATCAGAGGCTGCGCCAAGATCTGGTCCTTGCTCTGACATCAATAAATCATAAAGAGCCTTGGCATAAACCAAATTGGGATCTGGATGACCGCCTCCAAAATCTGGCAAAGGAATACCATTAACCACTGTCCCTTCAGAAAATCCTAAGCATTTTTCAAAAATTTCATAAGCATAAGGCCCTGTTACCGCATGCATGGCATCAAACCGTAAAGTAAGACCTCGAGCAACGGCCTTAGCAATACAGTCAAAATCAAAAAGCTCCTGCATCAAAGCAACATAATCAGTGACAGGATCGATAATATCAATCCGCATGGCTCCCATAAAGACCGTACCTTGCCTATCTAAATCAATATCTGGTGCTTCAAGAATTTTATAAAAGGAAAGACGTTGCGATGTTGCAAAAATAGCATCACATAAAGAATTAGGAGCCGGTCCACCATTGGAAACATTGTATTTGATACCACAATCTCCCTCTGGACCACCAGGATTATGGCTTGCAGAAAGAATAAGTCCACCATGGGCATGAGTTTTACGAATAAGATGCGAAACAGCAGGTGTAGAAAGAATACCGCCCCTTCCCATTTTAATACAAGAAACACCATGCGCCGCCGCCATCTTCAACACAATCTGAAGAAGAGTACGATTAAAAGTGCGCCCATCTCCCCCAAGAATCAACATTTTTCCTTCAAGAGGCCCAATGTTATCAAAAAGAGACTGTATAAAGTTTTCTACATAATGGGGTTGTTGAAAAACAGACACTTTTTTGCGCAAACCAGACGTTCCCGGTTTTTGCCCCTCAAAAGCCGTGGTTAAAACTGTCTTTATGGTCATATCAATACCTTTATATGGTTTCCTATAATTTTAAGGTGAAGAGTATCCAAAGTCGACCATTAATTCTACTTGACGGAAGTGTGAAATATTTGCACACTCGTTAGAAGTAAGAATTTTTAAAGAAGCCCTTTTGTTTAAAACGCTTTTTGCCATATGTTTTTAAATACGAAGGCTGTTTTAAAACAAAATTTTCGTAAAAGAATACAGGAGCATCATGATGATGAAAAAAACAGTTCCCAATGTAACATTCCACACACGCGTACGCGATGAATCAATGGCTGGAGACAATCCTTATCGGTGGCAAGAAGTTAACAGCGATGCTTACTTTAAAGGAAAGCGTGTTATTCTTTTTTCTCTTCCTGGAGCTTTTACCCCTACTTGCTCAACCTTTCAGCTGCCTGATTTTGAAAAACTCTATGATGAATTTAAACAAGCGGGTATTGATGAAATTTATTGCCTTTCCGTCAATGATGCTTTTGTCATGAATGCTTGGGGAAAAGCACAAAATATCAAAAACGTGAAATTAATTCCCGATGGCTCTGGTGAATTCACACGCAAAATGGGTATGCTGGTTGCAAAAGACAATGTTGGTTTCGGCATGCGATCATGGCGCTATGCAGCTGTTATTAATGATGGTGTGGTTGAACAATGGTTCGAAGAAGCAGGTTTTTCAGATAATTGTGCAACAGATCCTTATGAAGTTTCTTCACCACAACATGTTTTAAAAGCCTTGAAAAGCTAATTCCCCCAATCGTCTATTTAAACAAAATTTTACGACACAAATTTCCTGAGGAGGAAGATTTGTGTCGTTTACTTTTTACAACATCTATTCGTGAAAGCAGACACGATAAGTTGATTGTACGCCTTCTGTGAGAAAATATTACAGCAATAATTTTTTCAATAAATATTTCATGCTTTAACTGCTTTGAAAAAGTTTGAAAAATTGCTGATGAAAAATCTGGACCCGTTGTGGAGCTAAAAAATCAAAGAGTTAAAAGCTGTTGCACGCTATCAAAAAATGGGGATGCAATTGCCAAATGCGCAAATTCATGCAAAACTCTCTCAGAAACATCAAGGACTAACGTATTGATGAAATATGCAAGATCAATGCTAAATTTCTCATACTGAGAAAAACTTTGTATCGAACAATACTTTGATTTATAAAGATAATTTATAATTTTGCATATTGAATGAGAGGAGCCGAATATCATAAGATTGTTTTATTTTATCCCTTCTTATATTGAATCCCTTAAAACTATTTTCTTGCTCATTAGCAAGTGGGATTGGCATATGAATAAACGATTAAAAAGAGTAAAAATACCTCTCGTAAACGCGCCAAAATACAAGAGCTATGAACATCATTACTGCAAAGTTCACAAAAGTATCAAGAAAGAAAATACAGATCAAACATTTGTTTGAAGAGGTGCACAGTTCAAATTAACTTATGTCTCATAAAAAGAAGAAAATATGGCATAAAAACCGCTCTGCATAAAGAACCATTCATGGAGAATATTAAATCAAAACAGATCCCGCAAACATTCCAATTCACATACCATAAACAAACTCATTGCTGTTCTCATAGCCATTTATTCTAAGCTTTTATTTTTCTCTAAGAGAAAAACGGTTAAAGGAGTTGTTTATTCGGGTATTCTACCGTAAAGTGTGCTTCTATCTCTTCCTCTTCATCGAACTCAAAATCTTCATCACATTCAGGAAGACCAAAAATATCTGGATTGATGAAATAACAATCTTTTTTTGTCCCCTTCGCTACAATTTTATTCTTTTCTAATTCTTTGATACCTTCTTTAAAACTTTCAAAATTAAGATATTCTGGTTCTTGAATTGAAAGATCGCAAGTCAAAAATTCCTCAAGAATATCATGATCCAATGTTATCTGATCAAACCATAAATCCACATCATCCCCCTCATCTAACATTTTCCCTATCTGCCACAACATCACAAAAAATGCTTTCATACCACTAAATGATAGCCCAAAAATCATACGCCGACATGACGAGGCGCCTGAAAAGGTAATTTGCGGAAGATCTTCAAATCCGAAATTTGAAGGAGGAAGTTTAAATGACTTTCCAATATTCTCAGGTCTTTCAAGAATAAAGGGATTTCGTTCATAGAGCAGAGTAAAATCATATTGGACCATTTTCATTTCTCCATTAAAGAGTTGATTTTATGAAATAATACATATTATCAGTAAGTTACCATTATGGCAGCTTACAATTCATCCAAACATGCTCCTGTAAAAAATTGTTCGATTTAAGTCATTCCATTGTTTTTTGAAGCTTAAAAAGTCTTTTAGGATAAAACGCTCTAGTTCTCCCTCCTTTTGCAATAAGACTAGATTTTGTAATGTCCAAGAAGAGAACATCAAAGGATTTGATGCTCATAGATGAGAATTCAAAGATGAAGCCAATATGAACTTGTCAATATTTTTATAAACTTTTGCAGAAGCGTTACGTGAAACCCTTTAATTTTCTCAGAGTTTTTTCTTCGTTAAAATTTTTTTGCTCATTTTAACGCATTATCATTGCATCCTCAGAAGGGCACATTTTATAGCAAATAGCGCTTATTTACCTCTTTAAAAATCTCTCTTTTATTCCGCACGCACTCCAAAAACTCGATTTTGAACGCGTGCGTCAGCACGTGTAAACGAGCAAAGTACAAATTTAAAAAATTGAGTTTCAAATTTCCAAAATATTTCGAACAATCACTTGTATAAAGACTTTTACCATTATCATTTTTGAGCTGCTAAAATATCCTGTACCGTTTTGACCAATTGATCTTCATCAACCGTCACTTGTGCTGGTCGACTTTCACGCCATGTTTGATTATCCTTAATTTCATGAGATAACCGCGCCCCTTCAATCAAATCTTTGATCTGTATTTTTCCACTCTCACGTTCTTGTGAGCCTTGGATAACCACACAAGGCGCTTGGCGTCGATCTGCATATTTCATCTGCGCTTTTATCCCCGATGCCCCCAAATAGAGCTCAGCACGAATTCCGGCACCACGCAACTGCATCACCATTTTTTGATAACCAGCAACCGCCTCTGGCTCTTTATCCATCATCAGCACAACAACCGGCCCTGTTGACTCTTTCATAGGCAACTTTCCAAGATTTTGCAAAGCAGCGATCAAGCGTGAGACCCCAATTGAAAAACCTGTTGCTGGAATGTTTTCACCACGAAAGCGTGCCACCAATCCATCATAACGCCCACCACCACCAACGGAGCCAAAAACAACTTTCTGCCCATCATCATTGAAAACATCAAAAAGCAACGTAGCCTCAAAAACAGGACCTGTATAATAATCCAGTCCACGCACCACCGATGGATCAATCTTGATACGATTCTGAATGCCATTTGCGACAAAAATTGCTTGCATTTCCTCAAGCTCACGAATTCCCTCACGCCCTTGAACATGATCACCAACCACTTCTTTAAGAACCTCAAGCGTTTCTTCTGCTGTTTCAGCTCCAGCAGCAGTTAAGGTAAGAATACACTCAATCTCTTTATCCTTAAGCTCCGCCCCTTTTGTAAAGTCACCACTTTCATCCAAACGCCCTTTTCCCAAAAGCAAACGCACCCCTTCAGAACCAAATTTATCCAGTTTATCAATTGCTCTTAAGACAGTTAAGCGCTTTTCAGCCTGCTCATTTCCCCCCAAACCAATTTTCTCTAAAACGCAATCGAGAATTTTTCTGTTGTTCAGACGAATGGCATATTCATGATGCTGAAACCCTAGTTTTTCCAAACTATCGGCTGCCATCATGCAAATTTCGGCATCAGCTGCAACCGTTGGTGTTCCAACAATATCCGCATCAAACTGCATAAATTGCCGAAACCGCCCTGGACCTGGTTTTTCATTGCGAAAAACAAAGCCAAGACGATAACTGCGATAAGGCTTTGGCAAAACTTCAAAATTCTCGGCAAAATAACGAGCAAGAGGCGCGGTAAGATCATAGCGCAAAGACATCCATTGCTCATCATCATCTTGTAGCGAAAAAACGCCCGCATTTGGACGATCTGAATCCGGTAAAAACTTACCCAGCACATCTGTATATTCAAAAATTGGAGTTTCTAGTGCTTCAAAACCGTAAAGTTCATAAACTTCACGAATTTGCGCAATCATTGTTTCAGTTGCATACAACTGTGCACTTGTACGATCAACAAAACCACGGGGTAAACGGGCTTTGGTTTTTTCTTGTTTTGATGACATGTTTTTCTCTAACAACAATATATATTCACCGATAACGTGTGTCTATCTTATAGAAACAAACGCTGCAATAACTTTATCAACTGGAAACTGGTAACAATATGCATAAGCTTTTGCTTTTGAAGGATGTAAACCTTTACCCTTAAGGCAATCTACTGAAAATATTTGTACTTTCAATAGGAACATAGCCTCCCGCTCAACATGAAATGCCCGCTTAACATTCAATGAAAAGACATCTGTGCTAGTTGAACGAAACCACAAAGCAACTGTTGATTCTGGATAAATCGGAAACATCCCCCTCAAAAGCCCTCCCTCTCAAAATTCTTCAGATTTATTACAGATGCAAAAATCCTCAAGACATCAGTGTGCTTTGCGCTTGTTCTGCAAAATGATTGATAACATTTTTTAAATCAACAATATTTCGTCCAGCATCTGTAATAGAGCGTGATACAGAGGGAATAACATTCTGCCAAAGTCTTTGTGGAAATTGATTTGCTAATTGTGTCATTGTTCCACCTTGGGCGCCAATACCCGGAACGAGAAACAGACTATTGTTTAACTGCTCGATTGTGTCTTTTGATTCAGATCCTAATGTCGCTCCTATAACCGCACCTATGGGACCAATATTATGATGGAGAACCGGAGACTGAGAATTATAATCACAAATACACTGTGCAAGATGAAGAGAGAGTGTCTGATCTCCAATAAGCGCATTTCGTATTTGTTTCCCCTCTGGATTAGAAGACTGAACAACCACAAAAACTCCTGCTCCTGTTTCTTCTGCAACCTTTATCAGAGGAAGAAGAGCATCAAAACCCAAAAAAGGATTAACTGTGATGGCATCAGCTTTGAACGCACTGCTTGGACCCAGCCAAGCTTTACCATAGGCTTCAGCAGTAGAGCCAATATCTCCCCTCTTTACATCCGCCAGAACCAATATGCCTTGTTCGTGTGCATTTTCAATCAGTTCTTTGAGAGCTTGAAGACCTTCCACACCATATAATTCAAAAAATGCGACTTGCGGCTTTATCATCCCCACTTTACCCACAACCGCTGTTAAGAGGATATCACAAAAATCTTTTAGACCTTTATAATCAAAGCTTAGTTTCCACGAGTGCAAAACTTTATGGCTCGGATCAAAGCCAATACAAAGAGGTCCATAGATTTCACGATTTTTAAAAAAAGTTGAACGAAACATTTTATATCCTAACAAGGTCTCTCTTTAAACTTTTTGATACAATCAAAAAGAAAACCATTTGTCAAAAGAATACAATAGCGAAAACACAAAGAAAGAGCTCTCTATACAAAATGTGCTTTTATTTATGAAACATAAATATATTCCCATTCGTAACGCTTATCATATGTTTATCGACCAAGACGTTGTCATGAGATAAAAATTCAAATTTATGAAAGAATATAAACAAAAAAGCATCCATATTATTATGACCTCATAAAGCCCTATAGGCGTACCTTGTCGTTTTCACACCCTTTTTTATGATCAACAAAAACTCTCTATGAACGCGTTTTAAACAAAAGTTTCAAAAGAAAATGCCCCACCATGATGATCTCGATCTTAACTTTAGATCTTTTCTATTCCTTTTTAGCGGCTCTTTATCCCTTTTGGAACATAATTTGCAAAAAGGCATTGTATCTCCAGCATATTCAAGGAGATAAAACATGGAAACTCGCATTCCTGAAAACACACCATTTGAGACGAATTTTCTAGGAGAAACATCTCTAGAAGAAAAATATTCACTCTTTCACACACCCATTTCATGGTCCGCAATCTTTGCGGGACTGGTGACGGCTCTTGCCACCTCAATCTGCCTTTCTTTTCTGGTCGCAGCTTTAGGCTTAAGCCAAATGGATTTCACTTCTTCAACCCCATTTGAAGGCTCTTTCCTCTCCTTTGGCGTGGGCTCTGTTATCGTTACACTGATTAGCCTAGCCTTGGGAGGCTTTGTAGCTGGACGTTTTGCTGAAACCTCAGGGACTCTTCATGGCTTTCTCACCTGGGCTCTCATAACATTGCTGATGACCCTCCAAGCCATCCACGTGGTTTCTAGTACAGCAAAGATAGGAGGTAAAACGGCTCTAGAAAACAGCTCCATGGTCCAACAAACCGTGGACAGCCTCAAAAACAATATTTCCCCCATACTTGCAAACTTAAACAGCGAAAGTCTTGAAAAGTTTTTTGCAAAAAATAGTGACAATGGCATCAATTTTGACCAACTTTCGAGTGAATTGCGCACCCTTCTCAATAAAAGCGACATTCCTGCTCTCAACCCTGAGCGCTTAAAACAAACCTATCAAGCTGCACTCAATGATATTGGTTCTGCGATAACAGCTTTCAAAAATGACCCTTCTTACTATCGCACCACTTTAAAAAATCTTGGTGAGCGTCTGTCTGATCGTGTAGAAGATCTCACGACAAAATTTGATCGAAGTGATATCATCAAGGCCCTTGTGACCGATGGCATGTCCCGTGCGGATGCACAAACAGCAGTAAACCGTGCCGTCCAACTCTATCAAAGCGCAGAAGAAAAGACCGAAAAAGCCATCAAAGTCCTTGAAGAACGGGCAGAAACACTCTCAGACAATCTTGAGGATACGATCAAGGGCGCCAAAAACACTGCGACTAAAGCCACAAAAACAGCCTCCAATATGGGGTGGTGGGGCTTTTTAGGCAGTCTGGTAGGCGCCATTATTTCCAGTGTTTTTGGCTATTATGGTTATAGAAGCCGTAAGGACACTTTCATGCTTTAAAACGTCTACCTTTAAAGCAAATACATAAAAAGCTGCACGCATAGTGCAGCTTTTTTGCAAAATTTTCTTGATTTTTCATGCTTTTCAACACAACAAGAATTTTCGAAATCCACGTGAAGCTTTTATAATCGTGAGAAACAAGCTTCAAAATAAAAGATTTTTTTCAATAATTCTATTTTTTTATGTTTTTCCTTTAAAAAACTTCTTAAATGAAGTGTTGACTCCATCGATTATATATATGCCATTACAGCATAACAAATATGCGGCTCTTGCTCTATTTTTTCCATTTAAGCCAAACGAATTTCGCAAAAAAATATTTCTCTACGATCAACAACTTTTCTCAATGTGGAAAACATATCAATCTTACATCTCATGTAAGAGGGAGCATTATGCGGTTAACATTTCATCCACACACAATATGAGAGAATAAGTTGAATTCTCTGATACAAAGGGAATGCCAACCTACCAAATTATCTATTCTCAACAAAGCAACACTCTCACCACTTCAATACCAGTATTTTAGTTTGAGTATACGAACACAATTTACATTCTAGATTAAGTGTATCAAATAAATAATGAACATAAAATCTATGAATAAACAATGGTTTAACTTTACATGCTTCAAACAAAGGACAAAATTCTATAATCATGCGTTATTAATTCTTTTGTAAATATTTTTATCAGATATCAAAAATCGTACCATTGCTTTCAATACAAGAAACCGACATAAAAAGTTTCATATTGAATGACCAAAATAGTTTTTTACAAATTGCGATATTAGAGCAAAAGCTTCATTGGCTAATTATACGAAAAAATAAAATAGAAAATGCATTTTAATAAATATAAAAGCAAATTTTTTTATAAAAGAATATGTAAAAAACCATAAATCACCTTATGATCATGTTATTTATGATTCAGATATTGAGTTTAGTTTTGCACAATCGTTTGAAAAAAACGATGAGATTAAAGTTTATGCGCAACTGCCTAAATGGTTTAAAATTGATACACCTCTTGGATCATATACTCCCGATTGGGCTGTATTATTTGAGCAAGATGGGCAAGAAAAACTGTATTTTGTTGTGGAAAGCAAAGGAAGTATTTTCGAAGACATGTTGCGCGATCTGGAAAAAGCAAAAATCCATTGCGGTCATGAACATTTCAAAGCTTTGGGAGAAAATACCCAATATATTGTTTCTGATAATTATGAAACTTTTATCGATCAAGCACTTCAAAAAGATACCATAACAACTTGAAAAAATGTTTGGGCTATGGAAACAACCCTCCCCTGTTGTTTATAAAATGCACCTTTTTCCTACTCTATAATTTACAAGCCCTTCCTTATAACCGATTTTAATTTTTATTAAACAATCAAGAGATTGTCGAATATTTTCCAGAAAGGGCTGCACATTTAAGAAAAGAAAATTATAAACTATTGAGAATACATTTGACACCCAAACAATCATTTAAGCATAAAAAATGATATATAAACAAACATTGGATTTTTAAGTCAATAATTTGATTTATAAAGATTTTCACATTTTCCATGTTAAATAATAAATGCAAATGGAGCAGGCATGCACGTCTCGTGTAGGTTCTGCTTTTGCTCTCATGCAAAGTGAATTGACAGAAAACAGACTCCTCGATAAACTCATCAAAATCAGCTTAACTGATGGCTTCATTTTGGAGGAAGAGGGGTTTGTACACAAGAGAAGCATTTGGGGACCATCAGCACTTCCAATCACATTCATTCCAATATCAAAACCGCAGACATCACAAACACATGTTAATTTTTAAAAGTCTGTGAATGGGGCGGGGACAATATTTTAAAGAATATCAACAGGGGGCATAATAATGCAAAAGGTAGATTCCTATACAAAAACAGAACGGTATGTCATATATACCGTCATTATTTCCAGCATACTTCCTCTGCTGGACGGAAGCATTGTTAATGTCATCCTTCCTAACCTTGCGCATTATTTTTCCGTGGAAGGAAATAATATACAATGGATTGTAACATCCTATTTTCTAGCCACCGTGCCAGGACTACTGATGGCAGCTTTTGTGCAAGGAAGAATAGGTATCAAAAGCACTTGGTTTCTTGCAAGCTTCATTTTTATGCTTGGATCACTGGGGGTAGGATTAAGCTATAGTTTTCCAACTATTATATCTGCCCGTATCGTTCAAGGTTTTGGGACCGGTCTTTTGCTACCCCTTAGCCAAACCATCATTGCCTTACAATTTGGACAGACACGAGTGCGCCAAGCCATGGGCACCATAGCCGTACCAACAGTTTTCGCTCCTGCCTTTGGTCCGCTGGTGGGCGCCTCACTTGCTCAGTATGTCTCTTGGCGTTTGTTATTTTTTATTAATATTCCGCTTATTTTATTGGCACTCACCCTTGGAGCTAAACACTTAAAGAGCAACGAAACAACAAAAACAAAATTTAACTTATTTGCATTTTTAGCGTTTTCCACATCGCTTCTTTCGTTTTTTTACCTCACAGAAGCCAGAAACATCAATAACAAAAACCACTTATATATCCTAGCACTTATAGCGGTGATATCTCTCATATTATTCATTGTTTCTAATCAGAAAGCAAAAAACAAATTAATCGTCTTTAGCGGATTTCAAAATGCGCGCTATACATTACTCATGATCATGGGGCTTGTTGCTTCATTTCTTTTTTATAGCTTCCTCGTTTATTTCCCACTAGCCATTGCCATGGAACAAGCCCATGAAAATAGCCTTCTCATCATCGGTGCCCTCCTTGCTCTGCAAGGGGTAGGAGCATGGATCGGAAGGAAATTTATTTACCAGAAATGGAAAGAAAAATCTCCCTTTTTCATGATAGGAATTGGTTTAGTGATATCAAGCCTTGGGTTATTATGCTTCGGCTATAATATAAGCATGGATGGACTTGGATTTTTGCTAAGAGGCATAGGACTTGGCATCGCCACCATTGTCTGCCTTTCCGCCCCCATCCAATATGTCAACAGTTTATACGTCAAAGATACAGCCGTTATCACACGCATATTACAGCAAATAGGTGGTGCCTTAGGGGGTATATTCGCTGGCTTTTTGATCCATTCGCTGACAGAAGAATACCTGTCCTTAAACCAAACATATATCGTATTCTTCATATTCTCTATCGCTGCATTTTTACTGTTTTGCCTAGCCCTCTTCTTATCGCGTAAAGAGAAGAATTTTGATTTATGATATGCTTTATTTGAACTCCCTATCCATAATATTGGCAATAGCTTATAAAATCATACAGCATTCACCACTTTTCGAGAAACCAACACACTGATACCTTGACCACAGCCTTCATCATTTTTATGAAAGAACACTAAACCGATAAGCTCCTTAAGCTCTAAAATTGATCACCTCCAGTAACGTACGGTGTTTGTAATTTTATGATACCTCTGTGCTTTTAGATCCCTCTAAAAACCTCTTGAAATATGGGATTTTCTGATCAGACCTTTGCAAAGATCCACGAAATTAAGCACGCATTTCAATGCGGAATAGTTCCATAAATGCGCTAACAGACGCCCTACCGCACCAGCATAGAATATAGAACCCGCCCCCGCGCACGCCCCTATAAATGCTAATCATCTTCTATAACGCACCGCGATGTGGAAAATCGCACTGTATTACAAACTTGACAATGTTATTCACCCCTTTTCAAAGTCATTGAATCACTATGCTTTCATAACAGCAATAGGTCCAAATGAAACTGAAGAGACAAAAACAGCTGGTAAAGCAGCATCTTCTCTCCATTTCATTGTTAACTGTTATAAGAAATCTCCCCCACTTTAATAAAAAAGCCCTCTCTCATTGAGAGGGAAATTTTAAAAACATTGAAAATCATGATGCACGATGACAGACAGCAAACCATCTCTAAAAAGGCTGTTTTTTTACTTTTACAGTGTGCTCTGAGATTTCTCTAACATTTTCCTGCCTTTAGATTTTCCTTATAAAATTTACGGACAAAAGAAGCTTTTCAGAACTCTTTTACACATAACTTCATTGCTTCAAGCTCCCTTACAGACACGATAAACGCGTATATTTCCATCTACCAAGTATGCGAGCTTCACAGCGGATATAATGAAAACAGTCTTTTTATAGAAAACCGTAAGCTTTAACGGAATAAACGAGATTTTAAACTAGCCTCCCGCATTACTCATTACTCTATACCGGTTATGCAAATAAAGAACCCCATCTGCTCTTTCTGACAAGCAAAGAACACACACAACATTTAGTAACATGCCATTATTGAAATTCTTGTCACAAGACCTTCCGTTCAGGGATTATGCGCATTGCCTGCTTCCTTCTCTCTAATAAACAATCTGCCAATAAAGAATGCTATTGCAGTTACGATAATACAAAATTATACTTCTGTTCTCATTCTATATTTTTCCAATTATCACGCATTATTCACCCCCTTCACTGCTTCACTGTTATAACAATGAAAGGAGAAAAAAATTAAAACACAATATGGCATTTCTCTTTCACAAATCTTATATAAGCCACAAAATTGTTGCGCGACTTTCTAAGCAAGGTCAGGCAATAAAATCATACTCTAAAAACCACTCAACATACCACTTTTTGATATTACAAAGATACAAAATGCAATTATCGTCTCCGCAAACAATATCCCTCCTGCAACAATTAGGGCACTCTCTCAAATATTACCAAAGTACTATTGGCCAGAGAATTTGGATGCCTTATTCTTTTATACACCATCTGCTCCTCATGAGTACCTAAGTGATGATAAAGAAGTCACGATTAAGAAACGACTAGACACAATCAATGTAAAATGCAATGAACCGCTTGAAGTCCTTGGTCCCCTGCTTGGTGATTTTTTGGACAGCGAGTTTCATAAGTTAGTCGGATTCATATTTCAAGACATACCAGAAGATCAAATGCTACAACAGCTTAAAACAGATCAACGTAAAATTTTAGAAACGTTAAAGAAAGATGGATTGGAATATCAGCGTGGAGGATATATTATCAAGAATGAGCTGACCTCCACACAAGAATTGCAAAAAGCTGATCTCCTCTCGATGGAAGAGCTAAAAAAACTTATTGCAGAGAAAGAACTTTCAGCAGTAGAAATCGAAATAAATAGAGCATTAGAAAATATAGAAAAAGATCCAAGGGAGGCAGTTCTATTTGCAGCAAATCTGTTGGAAGCCTCTTGCAAAGCTTATCTCGACCACCATTCTATCCCATATGCAGAAAACGCCCGTAATAATCTGCCCGCTTTATGGGAAGAAGTCGTTAAGAAAGCTAAGATCCATCCCGAATATATGAAGCAAGAAAACTTAAAAAATCAAGATCTAGATGAAAATGACTTAAAAATGATCGCATCCGGTCTGTATCAAATTGTGCGCGGTACTATAAAGTTAAGAAACAAGAAAGGTGCAGCGCACGGCCGCTCAAAAAAGGATTTTGAACTAATCAATCTCAAGCCTCGCCATGCGCGTTTAACTTTTAATGCCGCCCATTCTCTCTCA
>NZ_JBHIOH010000055.1:0-2426 GCF_042195375.1 Bartonella sp. CL100XZDX
CCAAATAAACTTTGGTTAACTTCTTGATTAAGAGCTGAATATCAACAAGACCAATACATCTTCCAACATAAGGCTCTGTTAGGGCTGATATAGAGCGCTTTTTGACATGATGCACTCCCTCAACAACAAGAGCATGAATGGGAAAACATTGTTTCCCACCCAAAAGCGTTTCTGGATTTTGCTCTGAAGGCGTCTTTATCCTTTTAGGCGTTAAAGACCGTAATTTCTCAATTCTTTCTAATTGCTGCTTTTCTGAATAGCTGCGAGAAAAATTATCTGTTGGGGAATGAAAAATAGCTGAGGAGCGCGCATAAACATTTACACCTGTAAACAAGCCAAAGAAAACAAAAATGGCACGAAAAATTCTCAAAAGAGAACTTTGGCGTAAAAAGATCAATAACAATACAGATTGCCCCCGCTTTGCATTATTCATGAAGCACTCTTTAAAAGAACTTCATGGAACCTCTAACAAGTCCACTCAAAACAGCCACTGCCCTATGACGCTTTTAACAAAAGCACATGCCTCTGTAACCAAAAAAAGTGATACCCAAAAACTGCTCTATTTTACAAAAACGCTTTATTTTACTTGCTGAAGATCTCTCCCCCCACATTTATATGAAAAAACCTTTAAACAAAACTGTTTAGCCCGTCAATGGTTAATACATCAATATCCCCAGTTTAATGCTACAATATATTTATCAATAATTAGAGATAAACTCACTCTCCAGCTCCTCTAAGCCACTCAACACGCATATAAACGAGACATCATGCTATCAAGCACATCCTATCGTCAAAAACCATCATAGAAAACAATAAAGAAACGTCTTTTAAAACTTTCTACTCAAATAGGAAAAACTCTCTGTACAGCGCATTAAGCACCCGTTCTCCAAAGATAATGATCTGAGTGACCTTATCAGAAGAGTTTTGTCAGTCTTGTCAGTTCATTCTAGCTCCTATATTATTTTTTTTAAATGAGAAAAAATTAAAAACATTATATTTCAATATGTTAGTATTTTAACGATACAACCTATATCGACAATACAACCTTAAATACAATCCATAATATATATTTGTCAGTTTGTGTCAGTAAATTGAACTGACAAAATAGACTATTTTAGTGACTCATAAAACTTATCAAAATACTCATTATGATATCTTAAAAGCACATATCAAATTTGTCTTTTTTCCATAAAATAAACAGCAAATTTCACTACTTTGCTGATCTTATCCCATGTCATGGGCTGTGGATAAACAAGCTTTAAAAAAACTTTTTGAAAAAATTATCCGCTTTTTTAGCATTTTTTCCAGCTTTTTCTCAATTCGTTCAAAATGGATTTAATAAGCTTCGTTTTGATTCTTTTGAAGAGAATTAATCAATAGAATACATTGTTATGGAGTTTATTCTTTATGCTTCGCCCTCATCATTCCGATAATGAACATGTCTCTTTACGCTCTCTCTTAGAATATTATCGTCAACAAGCAAAATCACCCCGTGAATTAGGAACGCTGTTTGAAAACCTTATCATGGCTTATTTGACAAACGACCCGCTTCAAAAGCAAGAATACGAAAAGGTTCAGACTTATTTGGAATGGGCTAAGGAGCATGATGAAGATGGACGTGATATCGGCATTGATCTGGTCGCTACAATCCGTGATCAAGGAGGTTATGCGGCTATTCAATGTAAATGCTATGATGCTTCTCACATAATTAAAAAAGAAGATATTGATAGCTTTATCGCTACCTCTGGGAAAAAGATTTTTATGCGCCGTATTTTGGTTGATAGCACCGAAAGCAATTGGAGTGATAATGCTAACAACACTTGTGATGGTCAAGAGGTTCGTATTCAACAGATTAATCTGTTTGATTTAGAAAACAGTCAAATTGATTGGGGCGCTTATAAAGAACGAGGACAAGCCGTCCTTAAAGAGCAACCGAAAAAAAAGCTTTTAGATCATCAGATAGAAGCGCTTGAAAGAGTTTGTGAAGGTTTAAAAGAAGCGGACCGTGGCAAGCTTATTATGGCATGTGGTACGGGTAAAACATTCACCAGTCTTAAGATAGCAGAAACCATAGCAGGAAAAGGAAAGCGTGTGTTGTTTTTAGTGCCCTCCCTTGCTTTGATGTCACAAACAATCCGTGAATGGACCCTTGATACAGAAATCCCCTTGCGTTCTTTTGCCGTGTGTTCTGATACACAAGTGGGTAAGCGTCGTAAAGGGAAACATGATGATGAGGCTAGTCTCGATGCCTCTGATCTTGTCTTGCCGGCTACGACCGATGCGCAAGCACTTGCGCGTAAAGCCAATAAAACTTCTCTTGATGTAATGACTGTAGTGTTTTCAACTTATCATTCAATCCAAGTGATTTCGGATGCTCAAAAAGACCATGATTTACCCGAATTTGATCTGATCATTTGTGATGAAGC
>NZ_JBHIOH010000056.1:0-1497 GCF_042195375.1 Bartonella sp. CL100XZDX
CGGATTGTTGATCATCACAAGCAGCAAAACTTAAGGCTTGCATTCAGGTTGTACTGGACTTCTTTTACAAAACGGGCTGTTTAAGCGCTTTTCGACACTTCTCTTCGGAATGACAGCACCAGGCTGACAAATGGGAAGGTCTTTATAATTATAGCACCAATATGGACCACCGTATCTATCACGAAATCCTGCTTGGACCATACAAGCATCAATGGATGCCATTTGATTTAAACTGAGGTTTCTATTTTCTGAATCAGGATCGATAAGACTCGGCATTCCACATTCTAATAAGGCTTTTCCTATCTCAGTAAAATCTGCTCCCGCCTTCAACCACCCATGTACTTCCCCTGGAGGAGGTTTGTCAATGTTTTCAATGTCACATCCAGAGACACTTAACAGAACTATCCCACTTAATAATTTAAACAGTGTATTCATTTTTTTCTCCATAAATAACCTAAACCTAAATTATCTAAAATTGCATAAGGTGCATAAATTTTTGCATTATGATGTATTCCATAATTATCTTGACATTTTTTCCCCGCATTACCATAACACTTATGGGTACTAGGGTTATGCCCGATGAGCGCTCCCCCTTGCTCTATCATTGGAGTTGCTGGTGGAAATATTGCATAAGGGAACCTCAAGGGTACTTTATAAGCAGTAGGTGGATTGTAACCAAATCCTGTACCTATGGGATCGAATATATGGTTTTGTAAGTAAATATGATCTTTTTTACCATCACTCACATAATAGAGTGCATTCGCTATTGATTGAGAGTTATCAGCTGGTCCAAAAAGATAGATATCTGTTTTTTCTGCTATACCGTGAATGCCACGCTGTTCAAAGTCACGCATTCCATTGCCCACTGTCAAACTACCACGGCTATGCGCACTAACAATCGCCCCTGTATTGCCATAACGATAGATAAAATCTTGTAACTTCTTAGTCGAATTACTCCATCTCCCAAAATACTCATAAATCGCTACTCCGTACTCTACGAGCCTGTCTTTAGCTTGTGGGTGGTATGTAAAATAAAGGGGTTCATGCTCATTATCAGCTAAGTGGACAGCATTACCGGCTGCTTCATCTGGTGTGTTAAAAATACCATTATAGAACATACGCCTGTTGCCATCAGAGCCAGCTTGTAAATACTGCTCATCTTCAGCATTTAAAAAGTGATACAGAGTGATATATTCTCCATCGCTGTCTTTTATATACTCTCCATTTTCATCGGTTAAATAGAGGACATTGCCATTTTCATCATGCAAAATCTCACCTACTGGATGCTCTTTAACATTTGCGACTTCGCGTATTTTGTCCCAGTATCCCAATCCTTCATCCGATAAATCATTGATCATATCTACGCGATTATGTACTACCCCCTCAAGCGATGCGACATCTAGCTGTCCTACTGCTTGGTGTGCTGCTGCGGTGTTGCGGTTGAGAGAGCCAATGATTTGTCCAGCATCTTGCCCCATCGCCCTCTGTCCAGTTGTA
>NZ_JBHIOH010000057.1:0-4935 GCF_042195375.1 Bartonella sp. CL100XZDX
TTCATCATCATATTCAAGGCTGGTTCCATCGGGGTATATCGTTCGGTGAATGCTGCCTTTATCGGCTGCTTGATTAGCATCGGTGTGAAGTGAACCAATAATCACCCCTTGTGATAAATCCCCTGATGATGAAACAACAATCACTTGCTCTCCAACATCGCGTCCTTCATAAGAACGTGTTTTACCGGCGCGGGCTTGTGTGTCTGGAATCCAGTCACTGACAAGATTGCCACTTTTTACCCGATAGCGTGCGTTTTTATGGTCGACATGGCTAATTTTCCCCACCACAACCATATTTGCCACACGTCTCTTTAGATTTGTGATTTCTTTATCGCGCCGCTCTAACATGTCCACCTTCAATTTTATGGTATTTATCTTTGTTTCCCATACCTGTTTCTGGTTCAAAGCTTAAGAAAGGTTCAACGATTCTTGCTGTTACACTGCCTTCTTCTTCATCCATGTTGGGGATATTTGTCACATAAATGACTTCAAAGGTTAGAATCGCACCATGGAGCGCTAGGGCGCCATTATCGCCAAAGGCAAAAGCAATATTTTGCAGGCGGCATGCTTCAACTGTGTTGTTGAGATTGGGATTAACGTAGAAAACCTCCTCAACTTCCCATGCTAATTGGTCAACAAAGCGTGCACCATCTTCACATGTTGCATAGCATTCAACATCTACTGTTAAAACACGCCGCCTTACTCCATAATCATATCCATCTTCAATGGTTTCACTTTGCGTTGAGATATTAATAGCTGGCATTGCTTCAATAAATAAATTGAAATCGCGCATATTGAAAACATTGTCACCAGCCACTGTTTTTGCTGCTTTGATCAACGTAACAAATGTTTCTCTTATCGTTTCGCGTGGATGCATGAGTGTTCCTGTTAAAACAGATTGATTTTTAATCATTTTTATTGTATTTGTGGATACATTTTGATATACATACGTTATGGTAGCAAACATCAAAGTTCATGGCATAAATTGGGATGATGGTAACTGGCCAAAATGTGCCAAACATTGAGTTTCTAAAAAAGAAATTGAGTATTTATTCACTGAACCTAGAAATCTCGTCATAAAGCATGACCCCAATATTAAAGAAGAGCGTTTCAGAGCCATTGGACGAAGCTATAATGAACGATATATTTTTTTAGTTTTTACCTTAAGAACAATAAAGAACGAATTGTTTGTACGTCCTATTAGCGCTCGTTATATGCACCAAAAGGAGATTGATTTTTATGAAAACCTCTAAATTAAAACAAATGCCCGTTTTTAAGACGGATGAAGAAGCAGAAAACTTTGTTGATACTGCAGATCTTACTGATTATGACTTAACTGGTTTTAAGCCTGTTCATTTTGAATTCTTACCTAAAGAAGCCTCTATGAATATTCGCTTACCTCAAGCACTTATGAAGGCTTTAAAGGAAAAAGCTAAAAATCAAGCTATCCCTTACACACGCTATGTTCGACATCTCATCGAACGAGATTTACGAAAAAGCCATCGTAATTGACCAATATCCTCTGTAGAGGATATAAGAAAGGATGAAACATGAACAATAATCATTATATCTATCGTGTTTTGTGGTCGCAAGAAGATGAGGAATATGTTGGGTTGTGTGCAGAATTCCCATTCCTTTCATGGTTAGATGCTCAAGCAGAGAAAGCTTTAAAAGGTATTATGGACCTTGTTTCAGAAGTTGTTGAGGACATGCAACATAATGGAGAACAACTTCCAATACCTTTGTCACATGGTAAATATAGTGGTAAGTTTCAATTAAGAATACCACCAGAGCTCCATAGAAAACTTGCAATACAAGCCGCTGAAAATGGTGTGAGTTTAAATAGATATATTTCTTCTAAACTTTGAATCTTTTAAAAGTCTATACGTACTAAAAGAAAACTAATTCTTATGAAAACCTCTAAATTAAAACAAATACCCGTTTTCAAGACGGATGAAGAAGCAGAAAACTTTGTTGATACTGCCGATCTTACAGATTATGACTTAACAGATTTTAAATCCGTTCATTTTGAGTTCTTACCTAAAGAAGTCTCTTGACTACCTCCCCACCTTTAACGATAGGGAGGGGAGTTTTGTTTTTAAGTTAAGCAACCTTTTTAATGGGGCTCTCTAAATCTGATTCGTAAGCTCGCAATAAAGAATCCATGCTATGCGGTAACTCTGAAGCTCCAAAATCTGTAAGAATTGCTAAAATCTTTGTAATATTGGGTAGTTCATTTTGAAGTTTTAAAACTAAAACTTTTTCTATCAATTCCATAACTTCAACTATGGCATTACAATTTTCATCTCCAATGCCTCGATGATTGGAAAATTTAAACAGTGCCATCCACAAATCGCATAAGAAGTTGGTATCTATCTTCATTGTACACCTCCATGGATTTGTTCTCTCAAACAAGCCAATCCTCTCGATGTGATTTTCGTTGAAGGCAGCACCTTTTCTGTACCATCCGGTCTTTGAATGGTAATAGCGGGACAATCCATGAATCCTTTCTTAATTTTGTCTTGATAAGGTAATAGAGGCGCCCCTGGAGCCCGTCGATACACCCAATCATGTTTACGCAAGTAATCCGTTAAGTCCTTAGGTCGTACCTCTAACATCTTTGCTGCTTCAATAAGACCAAACAAACCATCAGAACGCTTTAAACCATCAAGTGCTTTTGCTTTTGGTGCTAATTCGGCAATAACATGATCTTTTTGCTCAATTTGATTTTGTAAGTGATTCAAAACACCAAGTAATGCCTCGGGTTTAGAGTAGTCAACTTGTGATGCAGCTATCTGCGGTGTTGCTACTTGTTTCAAAAGCCGTTCACATTTGATAAAGTATTGACGTGCTTCATGCCCTTTATCATTACGCTCTATCATCGAAAGATGTTTAGCCACGTCTAACGTAATGTGGTATTCTTTTACCTTTCCACCGCTTACTAAATTTTTAGTAAGCGTTATAAAGTTTATATTTTCCTGAAATTTACATTCTTTAATGCGATTTTTAATCCAATCATTAAAGCGAGCTTTTATTTCTAAAAACGTATGTAAATCACGCGCGTTAACAGTTTGAACAGTTTCCTGATCAATAACCTGTTCTCTAATTTCTATAAGAGTATTCATAATGAATTCCTTGTTGATAGATGTTTCTTAATGACACTTTAAAAAAGTGCCGGGTGCTAAGAAACACGGCAACAAGCCCGTCGTTATGCTTTCCCCCGAAAGGGTATTTTATGGCATAACCACACCCGACAAGACCAGTATACGCTATACGCATATAATGAGTCAAAGCCTTTACAATGTGCGGAAGACTGATTATTTCGGCAACCAATCCGCTTGTTGTTTTAAGGTGTTTCTTAGGCACCTGATTCGATTATTCATACTCCTACTATAATGTCAAGCAGTAATATTACATTTTTCTAAATTATATAAGTACGTCTTTACTTTATTTGTCGACTCACTTTAAATTTCCACTTTACTTTTTTATTTATAGCGGAGGGGGAGGTAATGCTGGATACCCTTGATACAATTGCAATGATCGTGTGCTTGTTATCATTGCCAATGATGATTGTCGGACTCGTTTTAGTATGTATAAAGAAATGGCGGAAAAACGGACTGAAAACTCTTGGTATTGGAGCTTTATTATTTATCGGCTCTGCGATAGTAGGTGCTTCTGTACACAAAGACAAACCAAATCAAATTACACACAATAATGAAATTGTTACCTCCTCCTCGACTTCGTCAATAGATGTTGCTACTCAAAACGAAAGCGTGACTCAGGTACCAGCTGAGGATACTGATAAGCAAATTACCCCCACTCAAGTTAACAAACCAGACAAAGATGATGGATTAGGCTTTTGGGGATGGTTTTGGTTAATTTTCTTTGCGTTTTTTGCGTTTTCCATTTTCGCTTATTGGCAAGATAAACGCAAAAAACGTTTTGAAGAGAAAGTTCCAGAACAGGCTTCAATGTCGCTCCTTCCTGCACATCCTTCTTCTGATTTCTCAGTTGTTAATAAAACGTTTCCAGCAATTGAAAACGAACGGTGGGAAAAGGGGATCAAGATTTTTCTCCTTTGTGCTCTATTGATTGGGGGCATAGTAGCAATAATAAGTATTTCACCATGGTTATTAGTAGCCATTCTTATTGTTTTACTTTTGGTGATCGCTCACTACTCTGAAAAGAAAAAAGTAAAACTTTTTGAAGAACAAGTTGCAATGTTGCTACCGGATATTAAAGTGTCTAGTTTTTCTGAAGCGTGTAAAATGTTTCAAGAGCTTGACGCAAGCGAATATGAATATCGTTTAGCACACAATGAAAAATTGTTGGGAGTTCAAGAACGCGTTTTCTTTGATATTAATAAAAAGATCCCACTTAGAGGACGTCTTTTGGTAACCGATCAAGCCATTGTATTTGAAAGTCCTGAAAAGAATGAACGAACCACTTGGACACGAATTGCATCAGTAGCTATAACATACCATGAATGCCAAATCAGTCTCCGTACCGGCATACCACGGAATTACCGATTCACTGCTTTTTCAAGTCCAAGGTTTACAGCAGTAATTCGAGTTCTGGGACAGTTTTATTGATAACACACAAGAAAAGATACGTTTATTGTTTTATCTCCCGCAAGATAAGCTTATACATACTGGATTCTGAGGCTTGGACATCTGTGATCACGAAGTGCTCTTGAGAAGAGGGAGCTTTGCTGTTTTCAGGGGAAATGATTACAACACTATCTTGAGGGTTTGGTGGTATTCCCCCGATATCATTGATACAAAGATCAAGTTCCTTTCTTGCAATTGTGGTAGGAATTCTGCCACCAGTGTCCGATTCTGAATGCTTAATGGTGTAAATCGCTGTGATACGAAAAGATTGCTGGTTGTCCTTTCGCGTGTAGATGATGGGCTGCCCAAAAGTGTTGCGTACATC
>NZ_JBHIOH010000058.1:0-23095 GCF_042195375.1 Bartonella sp. CL100XZDX
GTTTTTTATATTTTATAAACCTGATCCTTCTTATTTTTCAATTGCACTATAAAAAATACGTGGTGCACTATTCCAAACCCACTTTTTGACATCAGGCGTCATCGCAATAACAGTATATTTCTGATAGATAAACGCATAAGGTCCTTTTTGCATAAGTTCACGTTGTAAATCAGCATATATTTGTGCCCGTTTTTGCGGATCTTTTTGAAACAACGCCTCTTCAACTTTTTTATTCATTTTGGCATCAAAATACCCATGCTGCCAACTAGGATAGGCTGTATTTTTTGCCTCAAGCCGATTATCTGGATTATAAACAAGACGTGAAGCCATTGTATGAGGATCCGCAGAATCATTATTCCATCCGATAAAAGCCGTATCAAAAGCCCGTGCATTCACTTTTGAAAACAACTGTGTACCTGCTACACGTTCAATTTTAAGACGCACGCCCGCCTGTGCTGCACTATCTTGAAGTGACTGAGCAAGTAACAAAGTATAAGGAGCATTTGAGACAATAAAATTTGCTTCAAATCCGTTCGGATAACCGGCCTCTGCTAAAAGCTGTTTTGCTTTTTGAATATCAAGCTTAAAGGGCTGCCCCTCTTTTTCATCCAAAGCTCCAAGATTACCAAGAGGAATAAAACTGGCCCGTGGAACACCAATCCCTTTAAGAAGCTTCTTGCCTAGACCTTCATAATCTATAAGATAACGCATCGCCAAGCGTACTTTTTCCTTAGCAAAAATAGGATTCGTCGTATTGAATCCCCAGTACATCATGGATGGTTCTAACACTTCCTTGATTTTAACATCTGTTGTTTTTTGCAGATCTGCAAGATCTTCAGGTGTCAAATTACGAGCAACATCAATATCATGTTTTTGCAACAACAAGCGTTGTGTTCCGGGCTCTGCAACATGGCGAATTAAAATCTGCTTCAGTTTAGGCGCTTGTCCCCAATAGTGAGAGCTTGCACGCAACAAAAGAGCTTCTCCAGGGCGCCAACTTTTTAACTGATAAGGACCAACACAAGCAGCATGACTCTTCAAATACTGATTTCCCAAATCACCATTTTTTTCGTGTTTCATAATCGTGTTACGATCAAGCAAAGCTGTTGCAGGACTTGCAACAATATTATTAAGAATAAGTTCTGCTGGATAAGGTTTATCAAATTTCATCACAACTGTTTTCTCATCAGGAGCTTGCAAAGCATCATCAACATTTTGTTCTACAATTCCATATTCATTAAAAATTGCCGCATTACCCATCTTCAATTTGACAATCCGCTTCATACCCCAAACAAGATCATTGGCATTGGCTGATCTGCCATTATTAAACTTCAAACCATCACGCAAATGAAAAGTAATCATCGTACTGTGATCATCACCTGAAACATCCCAATGCGTTGCTAAAGCAGGAACCATTTTAGCAGGATCATCTGTCGCAGTACTCACCAAGTTATCACAAACATTGCGAACAATTTCACTTCCATAAACATCATTGAGCTGCGCAGGATCAAACGTACTGATTGCATCAAGATTCCAAGCCATCACAAGGGTATCAGCCGGTGTTTTTGCTAAAACCTGTTGTCCAACTACCCCCAGTGCAATAAAAGCAGAAACAAGAAAGCTGCTCCCTTTCAATATTTTTTTCTTCAAGTTCATAACTTTTCCTTTTAAATAAAGTTTATTATATAAATTTCCCACGCAACAAGAACATGCTTAATCATAAGGTTAGACGATCCATAGGCCCCTAAAACAAAGTATTAAAACTTTCAAACAGCACCACTTTCCAACCTTTTCTCCTGTCCATACTTAACAAGCCCCCAATATGCACCGAAAAGCAATTTAATATATGATGAATGACATAACCCATCACAAATCTATTGATAATATTACAACGTCTACCATTGAACGCGATAAGACAAAGACTTCTTCTCTATTATCAGGCAAGCTTGTCACTTCTTTCTTCTAGCGTTTTTATGCCATCAAAGGGCTCTCCCCTGTTAACTCAAGCGCCTTAATAACGAAGAACCCTAATAATAATTTGATATTTTAACAAAACAGAAAAATTCACCCATCGGCTAACATGAAACACCTCTACCCCTTCTGCAAGAGGAATTTTGAATTTTTCCATAATTCCCCACTAAATAACGGCTTCTAATTATATCTTATTTCCAAATAAAAGGAGCACGGGCACCACAAACCTCTTACATTCCCTCACGCGGATATACATAACAAAACTTTTTTCAACATCGTATTTTTAATATCTTTGCTCCTTTAACAACACTCAATTCATTGCTTATCATTGCTTACATTTTTTCAGAAAAAAAGATCTTTTCAGTGCACCAAGGTTGAAATATCTAAATATAATACTTATATAAGCATACCCTTATTAGAATAGATAGTCTTTTTTTAAGTAAACTGTCTTGAAATATTATTTCTATACACGACAATAATAAGTTCGTTACAAAATCTTCAATATACTAGAACTCTCACTCTGATGTGAAATATCGAAACGTTATAAAATTTCTCTACAAATTCTCAGAAACAAAAGGATATCCCTTTATTTAATAAAAAAGGGCCATGAAAATATCGCAAAAAATGCAATAAAACATGTGTATATTTCAAAAACCAGCACCGTTAACCAGACTAAGGTGATAAACTCAAAAAAGTAAGAAAAAATAAAAAAATGTTTTTCCTTTATGATAATAACATCGCTGTACCATGATAATACAATAAAAAACACGATCTTTGAAAGTATATTAAAATGAAGCGAAAAAAAAAATATTAGATTCTTTTCATGCGTTTCTTGGAGAAAAATCAAGCCGCGTTAGTCTAAAATTGCTTATCCTTTCATTCTTCATTGGTATCGTAATGAATTTTTTGGGATGGACACCTCGAAACCTCATACAAAAAATAGTCGATTTTTTTCAATCACTATGGGAAGCAGGATTTATAACGCTTACAAATTTCTTCCATATAACTATGACAGGAGCTATTGTTGTTGTGCCTATTTTTCTTATCTTACGAATTTTTCATAAAAAATAAAAGCCTTAACATTTTCCTTGCGTTAATCTTTTCGAAAAATCAAACGACACAAAAATCCTGTAGTAATAGCAATAATCACTGCAACAATACCATATAAAAAACGATACTTGTGCGCTGCATAAAAAATTGTATAGGTGATATGTGCTTTAACAATTTCAAGAGTCGTTGTTGCACTATCAATAAACTGTCCATCACGAAAAAGATAAGCACGAACTTTATAATGTCCAACCGGAATATTTGCTGGCAAACGAAAATGCGCTGTGAAAAGTGTGTCAGAACCAAAACGAACCCCACCCACTTCCTCATAATAAAGGCTTTTAGCTTTTTGCAATTTTATAAGTTCATCGCGAAAGATTTGTATTTTTTTCTGATCTTGTTCTTCCGTCTGCAATGGCAAATAGAGTAATCCTAACCCTAAGCGTTTATAATCTTCAATGCTCGTAATATCGTCAATTTCACGTGTTGTGACCATAGAGTAAAAAAGAGGAACCTTTTTAAAAATAAGAGAATCTGTATTGACCCATACACCGGCATTGCGTTTTTTTTCTCGCATCACCATTGTCCGATCTTGTCCCTCCAAGCTTACAACAATATCATAACGGTTCTGTCGAGAATATAACGGATCAATATTTTCCAAAACACCAGCAATATAAAGATCACGACCAGCAAAATTTGCATCCACAGTAATCGTATTCGTTGTTACAATAATTTGGACAGTTTCGTGGTCAACTTGATCAATGAATGTAGCTGGCGTCCCAACATGTGACCATGTAGAAAAAGAAATAAAACAAAAGCAACCTGTAATGATGTATAAAGAAAATAATCTACCCATTTTTATCTCATAAGAATATCCAGAGAGAAAAGATTATCAGGGCGTATAAATAATTGAAAAGCAAGACGCATACACACAATCAACACTAAAAATGCAAGTGCCATACGCAATTGTTCAGCCTTTAACTTCCGTCCAACCCGTGTTCCATATTGCGCACCAATACTTCCTCCAAGCATTAACAAAAAAGCCAAGACAATATCAACGGACTGATTAGTCATACTTTGCAAAACTGTCGTGAAAGAAGACACAAATGTAATCTGAAAAAGTGAAGTCCCAATCACCACACTGGTTGGAACACGCAGAAGATAAATCAATGCTGGTATCATAAAGAACCCCCCACCAATTCCCATAATAGAAGACAACAACCCCACAATGAGACCAATCCCTAAAACTGGAATAATGCTAACATATATCATAGATGTCCGAAAACGCATTTTTAAGGGTAAGCGATGAATCCAATTATGTCGACCAGCAAGACGAATATTGGCTTTTCCTGCCTTACGCTTGCGCATCATATCATACCAACTTTCAACGATCATCAAGCTTCCTACACTTCCAAGAAGAATCACATAAAGAAGCGAAATCATTAAGTCTAATTGACCTAACTTTTTCAAAACAGAGAAAACCTGAATCCCGATTAAAGAACCAATCCCTCCTCCAATCGCCAAAAGAATACCAAGTTTAATATCGAGCGTACGTCTTCTAAAATGTGTAATTGCTCCTGTTACAGATGACGCAATCATCTGGTTAGCACCTGTTCCAACAGCAATAGCAGGAGGAATATTATAAAAAATCAATAACGGCGTGATGAGAAACCCACCACCGATTCCAAAAAGTCCTGAAAAAAAACCAGCAACGACTCCCATACCAATCAAGATCAGCATATTGAGTGACATTTCAGCAATTGGTAAATAAATACTCACTTACAGAACCTTCAAGATAATTTGAGGTTTTTTTTACAATTAGAGAATCCTTCTCCAATTATCCTCTTTTCCAATAATCTCTGTTGCGTGTTTAAAAGGATAATTTTAGTTGCTATAGCTTCCGCACAAACACGAATGCGCAATACATTTCACATCTATTAACATCAACATCATAAAAATTAAAAAAAACGAGCTCCTTTTAAAAAGCTATAAAAACATAACGTTATCGCTACCACAAATGCAACGGTTAAAAAACAAAGAACACCTTTTTTTAGCAAATAAGATAAAAACGACACATGTTCCCGAGACTGCGTCCTTAAAGAAGAAAAATCATTCTCAATACAATGATTAGATGCCTGAGCACCCATCATACCTTTTTCTTCTATCACAGCATGCTCCACTACCCCCTCAACCTTTTTAAAAGAAGATTTCAGAGCATCACTGGGCAAATGGCTTCTATCTTCTTGCTGCACCGTATTTTCAACATTTGTTTGGAGTGAAATTATGCTGTTTTCGTTCGAAAAATTTTGCACCTTTTGAAGTAATAAGCGTTCTTGATTTCCCTCACATTCCATGTGAGCAAGTTTTTGTACAACAGAATCAGGTGATTTTGAACGAGACACCCGTCGTGTTACCGCTGCTTCTTCTAAGCTTTTTTTTTCACTCTGCAAACTTTGAACAATTGTTTTAATCTGCTCTAAAGACTGGAAAAGCTTTTTTTCTCTTTGACGACGTATATAATGTTCAGCCAAAATGGCCCGACTAATATCATCTAAGTAAGATTTAAAATGCTCTTCTACCGAACTCTGCTGCATTAAAGAACGAGGCGAATGCTTCATTTGCATTTGCGCATAAACGGTGCGTAATTTTTGAGCAATATCCGACATCGTTACTTCTACAGAAGTATCCATGCTCTCTTTCTGTTTAACAAAAGAAAAGACTTTATCGTTCCTAACCTGTTTGGTCGCCTGGCCGATCGTATGACCCTTCGTATTCACAAACGCCTACCCCTCATTAACCTTTTTGAAAAGAATCGCAACAAATGATAAGAAAGTGTGCTCTATTTTAGTAAATAGAGCTTTAAGAACTCCCAAAAACTTTTTTGTTAGAAATATTTTTCCCCCATTTTTATCTTTTTTACTTAATTTTTCATTGCATAAAGGACCTATTGCACCATCATAAACAAAGCATAAGAAACTAAAAAAATATTCTCACAAGACAAATTGATTTTTTTACTTTTTATTCAAGCAAATAGGGCAATTATGGCAATGCAAAAATATGAAGATTGAAAATGACGACGAGAAAGTACAAGTAAACGTAAAAAAAGCTTATATGAAAGAGAACACAAGTTATAAATTGAGACTTCATTCTAAACAATTTTGTTTCTTATGAGTATTGCTATAAACTTATGACGTACAAACAAAGAGGATCATTATGAAGATAATTGTCGCTGTCAAACGTGTTGTTGATTATAACATCAAGATACGCGTCAAACCTGATAATACAGGCGTTGATCTGTCTCACGTAAAAATGTCTATGAATCCTTTTGATGAGATAGCCGTGGAGGAGGCCATTCGCCAAAAAGAATCCGGTAAAATTTCAGAAGTTCTTCTTGTTTCAATTGGCCCAGAAGCAGCCAAAGAAACTCTACGAACAGGACTTGCAATGGGAGCTGATCGCGCACTTCTTGTCACAACGGATCAAACACTTGAACCCTTAGCAATTGCTAAGGTTCTCAAAACCATTGTTGATGAAGAAAAACCTAATATGGTCTTTTTAGGAAAACAAGCAATTGATGACGATAGCAACCAAACAGGACAAATGCTCGCTGCTCTTCTTGGGTGGGGACAAGCAACTTTTGCCTCACATCTTAACATAGAAAATGGGCATGCTACAGTTACTCGTGAAGTTGATAATGGAACACAAACCCTTTGTCTTCCCCTTCCCATGGTTATGACCGCCGATCTACGGCTCAATGAACCGCGTTACACCTCTCTCCCCAATATCATGAAAGCAAAAAAGAAAATCATTGAACAAAAATCTCTTACTGATCTTGGCGTCGATACGAAAGCACGCTTAACAATTTTAAGCGTTGAAGAGCCAAAACCCCGTCAATCCGGTATAAAAGTGGCAAATGTAGTAGAACTTGTCAGAGCCTTAAAACAGAAGAACTGCATTTAATATTCTCACCACTAGAGTAAAAGCAACACTCACATAAAAGGGCAAAAACTTATGGCAATTCTTTTATTGGCCGATCATAATACAGAAGAAACAGCAAAAGCACTCACCGCTGCACGCGTACTCAGTAATGATATCGATATTCTGGTTTGCGGAGAAAAAATTCAAACGATAGCGGAAAATAGTGCTAAACTTAATGGTGTGCGGCAAGTTCTTATTGCAAAAGCAGACTATTTAGCCCATCAACTTGCCGAGCCTATGGCAGATACAATTCTCACGTTAGCAAATGATTATGATGTGATCATGGCAGCATCCAGCAGTACTGGGAAAAATGTGATGCCGCGCGTAGCAGCTCTTCTTGATCTTATGCAAATTTCAGATATTACCGCCATTCTTTCACCCAATACCTTCAAACGACCAATTTATGCAGGCAATGCATTTGAAACTGTCCGCACCAATGATTATAAAAAGATTATAACAGTTCGCACCGCTTCTTTCACCCCAACGCCTTCCCAAAATAATTCTGCTCCCATTAAAACAATAACACCAGCTCCCAATCCAAATCTTTCTTCTTTCGTAAAAGCAGAGACAAACAAAAGTGATCGTCCTGAGCTCACCTCAGCACGTGTTATTATATCAGGCGGGCGTGGTCTTGGTTCTCAAGAGAAATTTATGGCCCTGCTTCTTCCTCTTGCAAACAAATTAAATGCTGCTTTAGGTGCCAGCCGCGCAGCAGTGGATGCAGGCTATGCTCCCAATGATTGGCAAATTGGACAAACAGGAAAAGTCGTTGCCCCTGAACTCTATATCGCCGTTGGCATTTCCGGTGCAATCCAGCATGTAGCCGGTATAATGGATGCACAAATTATTGTTGCCATTAATAAAGATGAAGAAGCTCCCATCATGCAAATTGCCGATTACACCCTTGTAGGTGATCTCCACCAAATTATTCCAGAATTGGAGAAAGCTTTATAAGCCATGAAAGCACCTCTGCATGACCAACGTGAAAGTATGGAGTTTGATATAGTCATTGTCGGAGCAGGACCTGCAGGGCTTTCTGCCGCAATTCGTTTTAAACAAATTAATCCTGAGCTTTCTGTCACAATTGTTGAAAAAGGGACCGAAGTTGGTGCACATATTCTCTCTGGCGCAGTTGTTGACCCCATTGGTATCGATACACTCTTACCAGAATGGCGAAATGATAACGACCATCCCTTCACAACCCCTGTCACACAGGACCAATTTTTTTTTCTAAAGCCTCAAAAGTCCACAGTATTTCCCAATATTTTGCACCCTAAAATCTTATCAAATAACGGATGTTATATCGTTTCGCTTGGGAGCGTCTGCCGCTGGCTAAGCAAAAAAGCTGAAGCGTTGGGTGTTGAAATCTATCCTGGTTTTGCAGCAACAGAACCCATCATCCAAAAAGATAACGGAGCTATTATTGGTGTTCTCACCGGAGATATGGGGCTTAACAAAGATGGAACCCCTGGAAAAAATTATATGCCTGGGATGGCTTTATTGGCAAAATATACTCTGATTGCGGAAGGAGCACGCGGCTCAATTGCAAAACAACTGATACAACATTTTAATCTTAGCAAAAATCGAGAACCACAAAAATTTGGTCTTGGTCTCAAGGAGCTCTGGGAAATTGCCCCCAACAAACACCAACGCGGTTTAGTACAACATTTCACTGGTTGGCCCTTAGACAATAATACCGGTGGCGGTGGCTTTATTTATCACCAAGAAAACAATATCATTTCTGTCGGTTTTGTTGTGCACTTAGATTACAAAAATCCTTACCTTTCTCCCTTTGAAGAATTTCAACGTTTTAAAACACATCCAAAACTCTATAAAATCTTTAAAGGCGCAAAACGTCTTTCCTATGGTGCACGTGTTATCAGCGAAGGAGGTTGGCAATCTGTACCAAAACTCACCTTTCCTGGTGGGGCGCTTATTGGCTGCTCTGCTGGATTTGTCAATGTTCCTCGTATCAAAGGATCACACAATGCCATCTTATCTGGCATATTAGCTGCCGATAAAATTGCTACCGCTCTTGCACAAGGGCGTGCCCATGATGAGGTTAAAGAAATCGAAGAACAATGGCGAAAAGGGCTCATTGGAAAAGATCTTTATAAAGTGCGAAATGCCAAACCGCTTTGGGCAAAATATGGGACAAAATATGGAATTAAACTTGCTGGTTTTGATATGTGGTGGCAACAACTGTTCGGATTTTCCTTATTTAAAACACTCTCCCATGGAAAGGAAGATTATGCATGCCTTGAACCAGCAGAAAAATTTCAACCCATTTCTTACCCAAAACCAGATGGCGTTGTAACCTTTGATCGCCTTTCAAGTGTTGCCCTTTCCAATACGCATCATGAAGAAAATCAACCTTGTCATTTAAAAATAGCCTCATTAAAAAAACAAAAAGACTCTGAATATGCGATCTATGGAGGACCCTCAACACGCTATTGTCCCGCCGCTGTCTACGAGTGGCTAGAGGATAATGATCATCTGACTTATATGATCAACGCTTCAAATTGCATACATTGTAAAACATGCGATATCAAAGATCCAAACCAAAATATCACTTGGATCTGTCCGCAAGGTAATGAGGGCCCCTTCTATCCCAATATGTAATCATTGTTCATTTTCCTAAAATTGAAATATACAAAACACATTGAATAAAAATATTTCCCAGATCAGAAATCTATCAATCACCTTCCTTCATACGTTCTTTCACAATGTAAAAAGAACTCTATTCTCATATAAAATACTCTCTTCACCGCATGACTTTTTTCAATAGAAAAACATAACATATTTTTATCAAAATTTTTTTATCTAAATAACAAAACAATAATGAATATATTCTTGAAAATTCTGCAATAAAGGAAAAACCGCGGTTCTCGAAAATCTGAAAGAAAATAAGCCCGTTCTACTTTACCCCCTCTCCCACATGATCCAAAATGCTTTTAGCCCTCTCATAAGAAACATCAATCGTTTTAACTAGCCAAGAGCCCCCCCTGAAGATGCGCTTCACATTTATTTTTTCTCCTACACTTGGCAAGTAATGCTCACTCAAGAAAACCACAAACAAATGTAGAAAAAACATTGCGAGATAAAGAGATAAAGAGCATGCTTGCTCAAGCCCTTTTTATGTTTCTAATGATAATGACACGAAAAAATCTTACATTAACCTTTTATTTTTGCATTAAAGATAATCGTCTTGTATCTAACCTTTACCAATATACTGCCCTTTACCAATATACTGCAATGAATGTGTACAAATACCGTAAGAATAAGCAGATACCAAGCCATGGAGACTATCGCTATTAGCAAAACATCTGATAAAAACCAAAATAGCTTTCATGACCACTCTATGACGCGTTTTATAGAGTTGTTTGTTTATAAAGCTTGTGCTTTCGCTGTTGCTTGTAAATCAACATCCAAATTGAACATAGTGGTATATTTAAAAGAAAGATTAAGATGAATGAAAGCTCTGCACGCCGTTCCAGATTTTGTAGCTAGAGCAAAAATATTGCATATTCTATTTGAGTAATCTCTGAAACGAAAATACAGTTTCATTTAGCAAGAATATGAAACCTGAAAGGAAAAAACCTGTTTTCCTCTTTACTATCATCTGTCCATTTGGTTTTTAAACTTTCAAAAGCATCACAATATCCTCTAAAAAGAAGAGATAACGTATTGTCCCCGCTTTTATTACTTACGTTTTTTTATAGGAGCATATCCTTCAAAAAAATAAGGTATCCAAAATTAAAGCAGACTTGTGTTGTTCAATCATGGGCTTGTTTTTAAGAGATAGCTCTCATATCAAACAATTATTTCGCGACACTATCCGAAAAAGGTATAACACACTCCTGTGAACGAACAGTTCCATATTTACGAAATAAAAAGTACAAGCTAACAGCATAATTTTCTCTGCGATCCCCAATGATGCGATAATCTTTGCTTTGAGAAGGTTTCAAGATGCACGAAAATAATTTTAATTAATGACTATAAGAAGAGCTGAGATAATGTTACGATATTTAAAGCTCCTAATTAATAGGCAAAATAATAAATTTTCCATTATAAATAAAATCTTTAAGATAAAAATTAGCCTTAAACTTTTCTAAGGTACTCATTATACTGTTAAAGCTATAGAGAATATGAAAAAATAAAGTATTTTGCTGATAAGAGCTTATATTTAATCAATAACAATACAGTCAGCTGCTAGTTAACTGTTTGTGCTTCAAAAGAGGCTGTTTACATTTGCTCAGAAAAACAGTTTGGATATCAATAGAATATTTGAAAAATCGGCATTATGAAAATAATCTAAAAAGCTTAGCTTTTAAAAGAGCATAACCAAGCATGAGATGATAACATGGGTAAAATTGTTTTTTGGTTCTCGAAGGCAAAACTTTATAGAAAATCATGGGGCTGATAGAATATTGGTTACATTTGGAATTTGTTTTACTGGAAAAAATAATGCGGACCAAAATAGATAATAATGTTAAATTAAGACGTTAAATATGAAATTATCTTATTGTAGTGTAATCGATTATTCGAGTAAGGTAAGCCTTTGTAATGATAAAAAATGTGCTGGTAAAAAATAAGCCAAAATGGCTTATAAGTATGGATAAAAATCTTGTAGTGAGGAGAATTTAATGAAAAGAAAAGAGCATGTGTGAAAAAGCATATTTTATAGGTGCGCATGCTTATTCTGCACCCGTTATAGAATCAGGGCTTTATCTTGTGGCAACACCTATCGGAAATCTTGCAGATATTACGCTTCGTTCTTTGCAAGTGCTTGCAGGAATTGATATTTTAGCGTGTGAGGATACGCGAGTAACACGTGTTTTGTTAGAACGTTACGGTATTCAAAAAAAAACTTTTCTCTATCATGAATATAATGCGCAAAAAGCGGGTCCGAAGCTCTTAGCGGCTTTAGCAGAAAACAAAACAGTAGCGCTTGTGTCAGATGCGGGAACACCACTTATTTCTGATCCTGGATTTAGATTGGTGGAAGAAGCCCGTAAAGCTGGTCATAAAATTATTCCTATTCCTGGAGCATCTGCTCTTTTAGCCGCTCTTATACCGACAGGGCTTCCTACTGATAGCTTTTTTTTTGCAGGTTTTTTGAGTGCACGCAAGCTACAGCGCAGAAAACGATTGGAACAATTAAAAGAGATTCCAGCAACTTTGATTTTTTATGAATCACCGCATCGTCTTGTTGAAACTTTACAGGATATGGTCACACTTTTTTCAGCTGATCGACCTGCTGCCATTTGTCGTGAATTAACAAAAAAGTTTGAAACAGTAGATGTTTCCAATTTGGGAGACTTATTAGAAAATTACAGAAAACAAGCACATATTCGTGGGGAAATTGTTGTACTTGTTGGAGAATCATCTTCTTCTTTAAATGTGATAAGTGATCAAGAAATTGATGAAATGCTCTTAGAACGCGCACGGACACATTCTGCTGCTCAAGCAGCAGCTTTTGTTGCAAAAAAAACCGGTTTTAAAAAGCAGGAACTTTTTCAGCGATTAATCTTTTTAAAAAATGCGTAAAATGATACAAAAAAAACGTAGACAAAAGTCTTTTTATCGAGGGATTCGTGCAGAAAAATTGGCCGCTTGGTGGCTACGTTGCAAAGGGTTTCACATTGCCGAAAGGCGTTTTAAAACAAAATGTGGGGAAATTGATTTAATTGCACGACGTGGAAATCTTGTGTTAATCGTTGAAGTTAAAGCACGTTCAACGTTGGCTGAAGCAATGGAAGCGGTTTCCCGAATGAATGAACGGCGAATTGAAGCAGCTGCCGATATTTGGCTCGCACGGCAAAAAGATTATGCCCTTTTGTCTGTACGCTTTGATTTAATTGCAGTTTTACCTTGGCGTTGGCCACAGCATATCCCTGCATTTTTTACATCTGATCAATAAAAGGCAGCCCCCGTTTTAACCATATTCAATAAAAAACATTTCGTTTTTATGTGCATGTGCGTTAAAAAGTGTGTAATAATTGAGCGCTATAAGGAGCGAAATATGGATGATTATGAAAAGTTTGCAACAGGTTTGCTCATTGTTTTTGGAGCGCTGATTATTGGTGGTTTAATGGCAATGCATATTGTGCTTATGAATAAACCAGGTTTTTTATTTGCATTAGCCGCAGCTGTTGTTGGTTGGTTTTCTGCTTTTGCCGTTCTCTTTGACAAGCCTAAAATCTATTTGGGCTTGATTATTTTTGCTATGTTATGTGTTGCTTCTTCAATTAGCGTTTATGTTAGTTAAAACACTTGAGATGTTGATTAAGATTCCTTTTAAATTGTAAAACTGAGAAATAGAAATGAGACTTGGCTTTTTAGGAACGGGTACAATCAGTGCTTCAATGGTGAATGGCTTAATGACAAGCACCTTTGATGTTTCTTCTATTGTTGTTTCACCTCGCAATGCACAAACAGCAGAGCGCCTTTCACGCACCTATGATACGGTTATGATTGCTGAAAATAACCAAGCGTTGCTCGATATTAGTGATTGTGTTTTTCTTTGCTTGCCCAATCAAATTGCAGAAGACGTTTTGCGCTCTCTTTGTTTTCGTCCAGAACAGCTGGTTATTTCCGTACTTGCTATGGCAAAAGCAGCAGAAATAGAAGAGTGGATTAATCATAAAGTTTATCGTGCTGTTCCATTACCTTTTGTTGCAGAATGCAAAAATTTGACACCAATCTATCCCGATCATCCCTTTTTACGCACTTTATTTGATGCATTGGGGGGCACATTAGTGCTGGATAAGGAAGAGCAGTTTAATCTTTTTATGACAGCAGGTTCACTTATGGGAGTATATTTTAATTTTATAGAAACTGCCCATCAATGGTTTATAACACAAGGGTTAAAAAAACAGCAATCAGCAGAATTCCTTACTATGATGTTTGGAAATCTTACGGATGAAATGCGTAAAATTACAGCAACGGATCATTCTGCATTTCTCGATTTTGCACTGCTTGAAAAAGAGTTTTCAACAAAGGGTGGGACAAATGAATTTTTGTCAGATTACTTTTCTCATCAAGGGGGAAGGAATGCTTTAACAACCGCTCTTGAGGCTACTTTGCAAAAAATGAATGCTTCTAAAAAGACTTGACCAATATTTTTATCATCTCAATAAGAAAAAACTAAATGTTGAAGATGTATATCAAGAAAACTCACATCGAAAAATGCTTTTTTTACACCTGAAAAAATACTATTTTATGAAAAAATTGATTATTAAAATATTTTTTACAACCTTTTACAATTTTTCTAAATTATTTTTATTTTCTGTCTTCTTCTTTTAGCCTCAAGTCCAATATTTTTTCTACCTCACGGCTCTAACTCTTCAATTTGCTTCCCCTTCAGGTTATCCAAACGCATGAATAGTTTTTTATTTATTTAACCTAATATACTCCGTTCTCACATTAAAACTTCCCCTTACAAAGAAGAAACTATTTTTATGTCTTTCATGATTGTGTTTTAATAAACTCTCTAAAAAAAACATTCAAAAGAGTTGATTTTTTATTTGATCAACAATTTTACGATATAGTTTAGCATGCTCTTCACTAGGCTTAGAAACAAAAATAGGGACCCCCTCATCTGAAGAAAATCTTAAAGCCGCATCAAGCGGTATTTCCGCTAAGAAAGGGACTTCTCGACGTTCCGCTTCTGCCCGTGCACCACCATAGCCAAAAATATCATAGCGTTTTCCTGTATCAGGAGCGATAAAATAACTCATATTCTCAATGAGTCCTAAAATAGGAACATTGACTTTCATGAACATTTCTATTGCTTTACGCGCATCCACTAAAGCAAGATCTTGGGGCGTAGAGACAACCAACGCACCTGTTAATTGTACCTGTTGAGCAAGCGTTAATTGTGCATCCCCTGTACCGGGCGGCATATCAACGACCAAAATGTCCAGAGGTCCCCATACAACATCTCGTAACAATTGCGTTACAGCTGCCATAACCATAGGACCACGCCATACTACCGGCTTTTCTTCCTCAACCAAAAATCCCATCGACATCAATTTAAGTCCGAATTTTTCAAGAGGTTGAATCTTTTTTTCTCCAATAAGCTGTGGTTTTTGATTAACAAGTCCTGTCAAACGTGGCAACGAAGGACCATAAATATCAGCATCCATCACCCCCGTCTTGAAACCAGAATCTTGTAAAGCTAAGGCGATATTTACTGCCATCGTAGATTTTCCTACCCCTCCTTTTCCAGAAGCAACAGCAATCACATGCCGCACACCTTCTATGGGCATTTTGATAGGTAAGAGATTTGCTCTCCGTCTAGGTACTGCATTTGTTGTTTTTTCTGCTGTAAGTGTGACAACAACAGATTGCACTCCTTCCAAGGCACATACCATCTTTTCAGCAGAACGACGCAATGATTCCCATTCTTGCACACCTCCATCAGGAACTGTAATAGAAAAGAAAACCTTACCATCAGCAATCAATATTTCTGAAAGAAGACCCAACGACACAATATCGCTTTCAAGATCTGGTCCTTTGATTGTACGTAATACGTTGCGGACAGCTTCACTTGTGATAGGATCCACGTTCTTTCCTCTCTATAAAAATACCAGCAAATACAAGCATAAGAACAAAAAATACTTACAGGCTTATCATCTGATAATTTTCTACTTTACTCAGCATTATAAAGTATACATTACTTATATCTTATTCTCTTTAAAAATATGAAACCATCCTTAAATAAAGAAGCTCAAACATAGAATCTGATATAAATCCTATTAATCATGTTTGTGCTACAACCACTTTAATGAATATTCTGATAAAAATTTTGTAAAAAAAAACTCTTAATATTAAAGGATATTTTAAATTGAGCATACAGTAATCAGTCACACTTTCTTTAATTCTTTAACGCCCTAGCCATTTACGTTCTGTAGATTCAATTGTTATTTTCTAACACTCTTACAGTATTGTAAAAAAGTGTCACAGACAGTTATAAGGTGTTTTGTATTCTTTCAAGAGAGAGAAAAACAATCTAAGATTGACTTTTTTTATATTTTTCCTTATGGGTTAACAGCCGTATGATAGGATAAAATTATCCCTCTCGCGCATAACTGCTCGTAAAACGAAGATTAAGAAGGGCCGCACTCCGCGGTATTTAAATAAATGAAACGTACTTACCAACCCTCTAAACTTGTCCGTAAACGCCGCCATGGGTTTCGTGCACGCATGGCCACAGCTGGAGGACGTAAAGTTATTGCTGCAAGACGTGCTCGTGGACGTAAGCGGCTCTCTGCCTAACCATTTAAATTTTCACAACCTTTGAGGATTGCTCATCATTTCTTCGTTGTGAAACTTTCATTATGAACCTCTAATGCCTGCTTGCAGGCATTTAGTGAAATTGCGAAATGTTCTTTTATGAAGAAAAAACATCCCTGCCGTATTCGCAAAAGAGCAGATTTTTTGGCTGTCCGTACAGGAGAAAAACGACGTGGTCCTTTATTTTTGCTCGAAGTTAAATCTCGTGAACAAATAACAGAAAGAAAAGATTCTCTTTTTGCACGTGTAGGCTTCACTGTTACTCGTAAAAACGGTAATGCTGTGAAACGTAATCGTATTAAAAGGCGCTTGCGTGAAGCCGTGAGAGTTGGTGTAACAAACCACATGGAAGCAGGAACAGATTATGTTATTGTAGCGTACCGTGATGTGTTACATGTGCCTTTTACATCCTTGATTAGTGAATTAAATCGGCGAATAAAACCAAAAATAAAACATCAGCAACAACAACAAGGGTGTACGGATGGAATATAACCGTAATTTCTTTATCGCTATTGGCTTATCTTTCGTAGTGCTCATCGCATGGCAATTTCTTCATGTTGCTCCCAAACAAGCAAAGTTACAAAAACAACATGTCATCACACAGCAATTGTCAAAACAACAATCAGCCCTTTCTACTACCACGACGGATTTTTCTGACGATACCTCAACGCATCAAGCAACATCTATCATCGAACAGCCAATGACACCTGAAATCCGGAAAGCTGTATTGGCCAAAACAGAGCGTATTGCGATCCAAACCAATGAACTGGAAGGCTCTATTAATCTTGTTGGTGCACAATTTGATGATCTTCACCTCAAAAAATATCGTTTAACAGTCGATAAAAAATCACCGGAAATCGATTTGCTAAACCCTAAAGGTTTCAAAACGACCTACCTTGCTGAATTTGGTTTTGCAAGTGCGTCTTTGCCAGCAAAAGCCTTGCCACAATCGGATACAAAATGGCAAGTAGAGGGAAACAATACAATCCTGACTCCTTCAACACCTATCACTTTAATTTATAATAATGGACAGGGACAAATCTTCCGACGGACCCTTTCTGTTGATGATCATTTCATGTTTACCATTGAGGATTCTATCAGCAATGAAAGTGATCAACCAATACATCTCTCGTCCTATGCCCGCGTTGCACGTGCTGCGCCACCAGAACATACAAATGCAACCTATTTACTTCATGAAGGTATGATAGGTATTGCTGGAGATTCGCTCAAAACTGAAAAATATAAAACCTTAGCAGAGCTTGACCCAAATCCTGATAATGGGCAAAAGAGCGTGACTTTTTCCAAAGTAACAGGAGGTTGGATTGGTATTACCGATAAATATTGGGCTGTAGCAGTTATTCCCCCGCAAAATAAAGAATATACAAGCCGTTTTATTTATTTTGATCGTTTGCAAACACATTATCAGTCTGACTTGCTAGGGTCGCTTTTAACGATTGCCCCAAATGAAACAAAAACTGTTACAAATCGTCTTTTTGCTGGTGCAAAACAAGTTGAAATTATTAATAGTTATCAAAATGACCTAAAAATCAAAAAGTTTGCTCTTTTAATTGATTGGGGCTGGTTTGATTTCATCACCAAACCAATGTTTTCCCTCATTGATATTCTTTATAAACAAACAGGGAATTTTGGTATCGCCATCCTTCTTGTCACAGTGCTCTTAAAAACTCTTCTTTTCCCTCTAGCCAATAAATCTTATAAATCTATGGCACGCATGAAGCTTTTACAACCGCGGTTGCTAGAAATAAAAGAAAAGTATCCCGATGACCAAACCAAACAACAAAAGGCAATAATAGAACTATATAAAACCGAAAAAATAAATCCCCTTGCAGGCTGTTGGCCGATGTTGGTTCAATTCCCAATATTCTTTGCTCTTTATAAAGTTCTCTATATCACCATTGAAATGCGCCATGCCCCTTTCTTTGGCTGGATTAAAGATTTAGCGGCACCCGATCCAACTTCTCTTTTTAACTTGTTTGGTCTCTTGCCATATACAACGCCAACATTTCTTATGATTGGTGCATGGCCTTTGATTATGGGAATAACGATGTTTTTACAGATGCGTATGAATCCCGCTCCTCAAGACCAAACCCAAGCGATGATATTCACATGGATGCCTGTTGTCTTTACTTTTATGCTCGCCTCTTTCCCTGTTGGTCTCGTCATCTATTGGGCATGGAACAATATATTATCAATCATTCAGCAAGGTATCATGATGAAGCGCCAAGGAGTTAAAATTGAGCTTTTTGATAATCTGAAAGCCATCTGGAGAAGATCATCCAAAAAAGAAGTGCATGAATGACAAGAGATTCTTCCCTTTCTGGAATTTTTTCTCGCAATTGGATTTTTATTCGTGGTGTACCAGCAATACGCTTTCTCCCCCCCGAAGGACCACCAGAAATTGCATTTGCAGGACGTTCCAATGTTGGAAAATCATCTTTAATCAACGCACTCGTTCAACAAAAAAGCTTAGCACGTACCTCAAATACACCAGGACGGACTCAAGAGCTTAATTATTTTGTCCCCGATGGCTTCAGTGGGCAACTAGGAGACCTTCCCCCTCTAGCATTAGTAGATATGCCTGGTTATGGTTTTGCTGCTGCTCCTAAAAATCTCGTTGATGAGTGGACAAATTTGATTTTTAGCTATTTACGGGGGCGCACAACGTTAAAACGTGTCTATATCTTGATTGATTCACGGCACGGAATCAAAAATAATGATGAGGATGTTCTTGCTCTCCTTGATAAAGCAGCCGTTTCCTATCAAATTGTTTTGACAAAAAGCGATAAAATCAAATCAAATGCCTTGGAAAAATTAATTATGAGCACACAAACAAAGCTTCTTAAACGTCCAGCAGCTTATCCTGAGCTTCTTGTAACCTCTTCAGAAAAAGCTCTCGGTTTAGAAGAATTACGTGCTGCCATTTTGCAAACCATCGCATAAGAGAACAATTCCTAGTCATTAACAATTTATTAATTATAATTACTAGCAGCTACTAATGATCTTGTACTTCTAGTCAAGCATCTTTATAAAAATGGTTACTTGAAAGAATTCTCTTCAACTCTATTTGATAGTGTAAATTATGCTGACACTTTTTCACTCTCCCCTATCCGCTGCCTCGCGCTTCATACGCCTCATTCTTGGGGAATATGGTGTAACCACTCAACTGATTGAAGAATATGAATGGGCAAGAAGACACGAATTTCTAGCCCTCAATCCCGCTGGTCATGTTCCTGTTTTTCTCGATGAACACGAGGTTCCATTATCAGGTCCTCTTGTTATCTGCGAATATTTAGACGAAACACATGGAAGTTTACGACAAGAAAATAAGCTCTTTCCGGAAAATCCTTTAGATCGTGCGGAAGTACGCCGTCTCAATGACTGGTTCTTAAATAAATTCGAAAATGAAGCAACGCGCCATATCGTACGAGAACGAATCCATAAACGTGAAATGCCACTTGCCATTGGCGGTGGTGCTCCTAATTCACAAATTTTACGCAATGCACGTGCCAATATTTTACCACATATGAACTATCTCAATTGGCTCTGTGCCTCTCGCGATAGCTTAGTCGGTTCTGCCTTGTCCTATGCAGATCTAGCAGCAGCAGCTTCTATTTCTGTACTTGACTTTCTAGGGGAAATTGACTGGGAACAATCTCCTGCTGCCAAAGACTGGTATATGAGAATAAAATCACGCCCTTCTTTTCGTTCTCTTTTAACAGATCGCGTCCGCGGAATTGTTGCAAGTGCTCACTATGCAGATCTTGATTTCTAGCCTTCTCTCACCAACAAAAATAAAAGTGATATTTTATCTAAAGGATATTTATAGGTTTATGAATTTTTATGCATGCGTATAAACGATATAATGATTTATAATCGTATTCAACAGGGAATAAGACCCATTATAATTGAATCAAAAAAAAATACTTTCTTATCGTGTCACAAAAAAAGATTAGCACAGGAATAAAAAATATTTAAGAAAGCATTTTAACGACTCTCTTTAAATACAAGAGCTGTAGCATCATTAGAAGCTAGGCAAATAAAATAACAATACTTAACGCATGTTATCCTCAAGTCTCCCCAATATATGAAAAAACGCATTGCATAACATATATACTATTTGCTCTATAATAAAAAAAATCCTCATCATGCGTTTTTATAACATAACAATTTTTTCAACTGACTTTCCTAAAAGATGAAGAATCCGACCAACTCTCGTGTGTAAACAATCCAACTTCTTGTTAGCCCCTTGTTTTTACCCCCTTTTTACGTGATTGTATTTATGGATAACATATTTATATACAATGATAAATAATCATTTTTTTACTTTAATCATCAATTCCAAATACCTTTTTCTCATTACCTTCATCACATTTAAAACAATCAAAATCGCTTTCTTATGCGTCACAAATAGAATTGGTAAATGAAAGAATATTAAAGAAAAGAATGAAAATGCCTAAGTGCCAAGAATTATTAAAACATTAAAGGCTAACAAAACGTGATAATGCTAATTTTCTCTATTTATGAAGCATAAAGATAGTGGTGCAGAATAGATGTTATATTATTCATGGATACTCTCTCGTGATACCACTCACGAGCACTATCATAAAATAAGTTTAGAAGAATTGATAAATATTTCTTTAAGAAAAGCGCATGAATTGACAACATAGGTGTATTTTGTTTGGGAGATCTTGTTTTGCATGAAGAACGCTCCCCCCTTAAAGAACGAAAAAAACAAAAGCGTAAAGTAATACACAATCTCCTTTAGGTGTCATAAGCAAACCTTACTTAGGAATATTCATTACACACTCTAACGAAAAACATCTCTATTTAAATTTGTAGATCTTATATCACTTGCTCTAAACAACAGTATTTTACAGCACAACAAGATAAATTAAAGCAGGAAAAAAATTTTTCTATAAAGAAAAAGAACCATTGGAAAGAAGGCAAGAATTTGCCTATACTGCACAGTAAAGTATTATAAGGAGATAAAAATGCGCCTTACAGTTGTTGGTGCAAATGGAAGAATGGGACGTGAACTCATTACAGCAATCCAGCAGAGGAGAGATGTAGAACTTTGTGCTGTTCTTGTACGCAAAGGCTCACCGTTTGTAGGAAAAGATGCCAGTGCCTTAATTGGTTCAGATTCTCTTGGGATTGGTATCACTGACGATCCCGAAAATGCCTTTTCTAATACAGAAGGTATTTTAGATTTTTCACAACCAGAAGCCAGTATTCTTTATGCTAACTACGCTGCTCAAAAAAGCCTTGTCCATATTATTGGCACCACAGGATTTAGCAAAACAGAAGAAGAAAAAATTGCAGATTTTGCGAAATATACAACAATTGTCAAATCCGGAAATATGAGCCTTGGAATAAATCTTTTAGCCAACCTTGTAAAGAAAGCCGCTAAAGCATTAGAAGCCGATGATTTTGATATCGAAGTTTATGAAATGCATCACGCTAACAAAGTTGACGCCCCTTCTGGAACAGCCCTTCTTCTTGGCCAAGCAGCAGCTGAAGGGCGCAATGTTATGCTTAAAAATGTGCGTGTCAACGAACGCAATGGTCATATAGGTAAACGCAAAAAAGGCACCATTGGCTTTTCCTGTTCACGTGGTGGGACAGTTGTTGGAGAACACAGTATCATTTTTGCCGGCTCCAATGAGCGCATTGTTCTTTCACATACAGCGCAAGAACGCTCTATCTTTGCCAATGGCGCATTAAAAGCAGCTTTATGGGCACAAAATCATGAAAGCGGTCTTTATTCAATGTTCGATGTTTTGGGATTGAACAATGAATTTTAAACAATCAATAGAATAGAGGCAATTCATAATGGGACGCATACTTACACTAATTCGTCATGGACAAAGTGAATGGAATCTCAAAAACCTTTTTACCGGTTGGAAAGATCCTGATTTAACAGAAAAAGGTCATGCCGAAGCGATAGCAGCAGGAAAAAAACTGAAAGAATATGGTTTGAAGTTTGATATCGCTTATACATCAGCCTTACAGCGTGCTCAAAAAACCGCTCAGCACATTTTAGAGCAAATGGGACAATCAGATTTAGAAGTGATAAAAAATCCTGCATTAAATGAACGTAATTATGGTGATCTTTCTGGTTTAGATAAAGATGAAGTACGCCAACAATGCGGGCAAGAGCAAGTGCAAATGTGGCGCCGCTCCTATACAATTGCACCCCCGAATGGAGAAAGCCTACGCGACACCGGTGCGCGCATCTGGCCTTATTATCTTTACCATATCCAGCCTCATATTTTGCGCTCCCAAACTGTTTTAATCGCAGCGCATGGAAATTCTCTTCGTGCTCTTATTATGGCGCTTGAAGGTCTCTCCGGTGAGGAAATTATATCTCAAGAATTAGCGACCGGTATTCCTATTATTTACACATTTAATCCGGATTCAACAATTTTATCAAAGAAAGTCCTCACACCTTAAACTTCTAAAATCATGATCTCCCCAAAAATTCAATTCAATCGTTTTAAGCTGAAAAAATAAATTCTATAATTTTATTGACAGAATTGCGTCATGCGCTTAGATGAATTTTATGAGCCCAGATGGCGGAATTGGTAGACGCGCAGGTTTCAGGTACCTGTGCCGTAAGGCGTGGAGGTTCGAGTCCTCTTTTGGGCACCATTTTATTTCTTAAACATATTGAAATATATAGATTTTTTCTTTAAACAGCTATTTTAAGGCCACCTTTTAGACCACCTTCTACAGTTTATATAATTTTACCTAATTTGTTCTTATTTGCTCCTTATTT
>NZ_JBHIOH010000059.1:0-3439 GCF_042195375.1 Bartonella sp. CL100XZDX
CCTAACCATATTCCAAAAAATGAGATGAAAGTTGGTACTATTAATGAAATAATATCAATCACATCTTTATCTATTTGCATACTTCTTACACCCTTCTTTCCTTCATTTTCGGAAAAAAACACTTCTATAAAACACATTTTGTATGGAGTGGTGTGGTGAATAACACGATTCTTTGTTTTGATCTAGGTACGCGGACTGGGTGGGCGATACGTGGTGCAAGTGGTGACATGTTCAGTGGTACCGTGAATTTTCAATCGCGCCGTTTTGAAGGCGGTGGAATGCGTTATTTGCGTTTTAAACAATGGCTATCAGAAATAAAGCAGACAGCAGGTCAAATTGACGCGGTGTATTTTGAAGAGGTGAGGCGTCATAAAGGTACAGATGCAGCGCATGTTTACGGTGGTTTGTTAGCAACGTTAACGGCGTGGTGTGAACAGCATCAGATACCGTATGAGGGGATACCAGTAAGTAGGATTAAGAAAGCGACGACAGGCAAGGGGAATGCGTCGAAAGAAGAGATGATTAAGGCAATGTGTCTTAAAGGACACAAGCCATGTGATGATAACGAAGCAGATGCTTTAGCAATTTNAAATGGTATGCCGTGGATCAGATTTCATTTGTATGACTGGATTAGTGGTACAGATGGAATGACATTGGAGCAACGGGGCGTTTATATAACACTTCTTGTTCGCATGTATGACAAAAAAGCACCAATTAAAACAGATTTTGAAACGCTTGCACGCGCTTGCAATTGCTCGCAAAAAAAATTTGCAACGATTGTCGAATATTTAATAAGAGATAATAAACTTATTGAGATAGATGGTGGGTTGTGGAATGCGCGCGTTGAAGAAGAGCTAAAAGATTTTGCTGATAAAAAGGATCATATATCACAAATTCGTAGTGAAGCTGGTAGAAAAGGTGCACAAGCAAAAAGTAATATAAAACAACACGTTAATAATTTTGCTGAAGCAAACGACAAGCAAAACGTTTTTTTTGCTGAAGCAAACGCTAAGCAAAATCAAGCTATAAAGAACCAGAATAAGAATATATATAAAAAAAATAAAACTAACGTTTTATTAAAAAAAGAAACTGAATTTGAAGATTTAGAAACAATCGATTTGGTTGACGAGCCAATCGAGTGTGATGTTGAAAGCCAATCAGAGCAAATCAACCAACCAATCATTCACGAGCAGACAAGCGTTCCTAAGAAAGCCAAGCGAAGTAAGGGGAAAAAAGAACTTGGAAGCGTACCAGAAGATTTTAAACCCGATTTGCAATACGCAATCGATAAAGGCTTAACGCATGATGAGGCGTTATTAGAATTCGAAAGATTTAAACTTCATTGGAAAGCCAACCCATGTCGAAATGCAAACAATCGCGATTGGCAAAGTGCTTGGTGTGGTTGGATTATTAACCAGAATGGAACGCTAGCCAAGAAATTAGAACAGGAGAAACGATATGCAAACGAACGCTATAAGCTCTCAACAAATAACTTCACAAACAGCCTTTCACAAAGCTTCAGTACACTCAAAGCAGCAATCACCACTAGCGATTCTTATGGATCAGAATGCAGCAGAGATACAGAGGCTATCAGTTCATTTGCAAGCACTTGCCAAGAGAGTGGATCGGAGTGTGTATCCTCCAATCTCTATGCATGGAAAGCCGTTGACGCTGGAGGAGAGATCGCAAGTTTTGCAAGACTGTAATCGCTTACAAGCACTGCTTTCACGGAAAGTTACGGTTGAACATATCGAGGCAGCTGCTTATTTGCTTTCTGGTCTAAAAATACCAGCAAATATAGACCCTAATGTTATCGCTTTAAATTACAGCATAGCCTTATCAGATGCTTCAGAACATACCCTTAAACAGGCTGTTAAGGATATCATATGCGGAAAAGCAAAGGGCTTTTCGAAAACCTTTATGCCAACAGGAGCAGAGCTTGCAGAGTATTGCAGAAATTTGAAAGCAGAGCTTTTGGGGGGAGCATCAGTCATGAAATCGTATTTAAAAGCATTGAAGGATAAACAGCAAAGTAGTGAAATTTGCTGATGATTTTGAGAATAGATATGCGTTTAAATTGACAGAAAGGCACCGTACAGAGCGATTTAAAGATTTTGTGATAAAAACCACATTGAAATTAAAAACACTTCTGTACGGTCCATTTTGAGGCAAATAAACCCATTGGTAAAGTTATGGATTTAGATAGGGGATATTAAACCAGATGTTTTTAAAAAAACGTAAACAGAAAGGGCAAAAAAAGTGGGTTGCAACGGCGGTGGGGCATGCACCATGGGGATTAGGGGTAGCTGAGTATTTTTATAACCTTTACGAATATGATGATGGCACAAGAGAATACGAAGAATTTGACGGTGGTCAGTATCATGAGATGCCTGAGAAAGTTGATTACAGTACCAAGGCGCAAGTGAAAGCGTGGATATATGGAGGTGGTATTCCGAAAAGCGTTCTCAATTACGAACCTCTTATAGATGAGATCAATAAAGAGATCAAAAAATTATCAAAAACCGCAGGAAATAAATATGTTTACAGATAAGCAGCTAAGAGCCTTGTTTGGTATTATAATTTTTATATTTTTATGCTTTTTAGGAATTAAAAAAAATCCCTATTTTATCCAAGGTATTTTGATATTTGCATCTTTTGGTTTGATAATAATAACAAATATTTTTGTAATTTTATGCAATTCTCATATTCCTTTTGAGTTGCAGAACAATCCAAAATATAAAGATGATGATACAACAGGTTGGAAGATATTAACACGTGATTTACAACAGTATATGCACAGACTTTTACAGCTAATAAGTTTAGCACTTGTCGTTTTAATTTTTCCAAATAGTTATACTGTATTTTGGTATTTAGATATCGTTCTTTGGTACTTTTTTTTAGTTTATTCATTCTTTCTCATGTTGCATACACGCAGTTTAATAAACATGTCCATTTACGCACTACATTTTATACTAAAAACCAAAAGTAAAATTTAAAAGCACTTGATATTCAATTAGGTAGGTATCAAAATGAAAAAAATAAAAAATACGTATTGACATTAATAGAAGGTTCGTTTAGAAAGGTCGACAAGTGCTAAAAACACTTGTGATAAGCGGATAAACCACGATAAGGTTTCTCCCATCTTCAAAATACTGACTTTCTTTTATGCTATCATTGGCATATAACGGTTATGTCGGGTGTAGCTATGCCATACAATACCCTTCGCGAGGGAAAAGCATAGCGGCGGACTTATCACCGTGTTTTTAGCACCCGACGCCCTTATGGGCTGTTAATTAAAAACTTCATTGATAAGGATTACTAGCATGAGTGCTACAGTAAAAAATCAAAAAACATCTCCAAAATATCAACTCACCAATCAAACAATTCTTCGTGAGGGTAAAAAACTTTATCGCATTAAGGCGTTAAGAGATTTTGGTGA
>NZ_JBHIOH010000060.1:0-1400 GCF_042195375.1 Bartonella sp. CL100XZDX
CGGATTGTTGATCATCACAAGCAGCAAAACTTAAGGCTTGCATTCAGGTTGTACTGGACTTCTTTTACAAAACGGGCTGTTCAAGCGCTTTTCGACACTTCTCTGTGGGATGACAGCACCTGAACGACAAATGGGGAGGTTTCTACCATTAAAAGGAGAACACCAATATGGACCACCTGATTTCCTACGAAAACCTGATTGAAGCATGCAAGCATCAATGGTTGCTATTTCATTGTCGCTTAGCTTTTGGACTTCATCCTCAAGATAATTAAGATGCGGCATTCCACATTCTAGCAAGGCTTTTCCTACCTCGGTAAAGTCTGCTCCTGGCTTCTTCCACACAGCCACTTCTCCTGGAGGAGGCTTATCAATGTTTTCAATATCACATCCAGCAACACTTAACAAAATGAGCAAGCTTGATAAGTTAAACAATATTTTCATTTTTTGTTCCCTGTTCTCGTTGAATAAAGCTTGTTAAAACCAAATGATCCGTAATCGCGTTTACAATCAGGGCTCGCATCAGCATAACAATTATGGGTGCTAGGGTTAAAGCCCAAGACTGCTCCCCCTTCCTCTCTCACTGCAATTGCTGGTGGAAATAAATAATATAGTCTGAAAGGTACCTTATAAGCTGTAGGCCAATTGTAACCAATCACTGTACTAATGGGGTCTAACATATGACCTTGTGTGTAGATATAATTTTTTTCGCCATCGCTTAGATAATCTACTGTATTGGCCATCGATTGCATGTGAGCAGCCGCTCCAACAAGATAGAAGTCTGTTTTCTTGGCTACACCGTGGATACCATGTTCTTGCAAGTCATTTGCTCCATTGCTTACTGTTATGGTACCACGGCTATGCGCACTAACAATAGCATTGTCATTGCCATAACGATAGATAAAATCTTGGAACTTCTTGGTCGAATTACTCAATCCCCAAGTACTACCCTCCCAAAACTTTTGATAAACTGCTACCCCTAATTCTACCAGCACATCGTCAGCTTGGGGAAAGTATGTAAAATAAAGGGGACCATTTTTATTAACAGCCAATTGGACAGCATTACCCGCAGCATCATCTGGTGAATTAAAAATGCCATTGTAGAACATATAAACAGCATCATTAGGGCCTTTTTGTAAATGCTTTTCTTCCTCTGGCTTTAAAAAGTGATACAGAGTGATATATTTTCCATCATTGCCTTTTATATACTCTCCATTTTCATCGGTTAAATAGAGGACATTGCCATTTTCATCATGCGCAACCTCACCCACTGGATGGTCAACATAAAATGCCATTTTACGAACCCCATCCCATATATCAAACCATTCATCTACCCATTTATTTCTCATACCTAAACGATTACGCAATATATCCTCAAGCGGTGCGACATCTAGCTGTCCTAC
>NZ_JBHIOH010000061.1:0-1678 GCF_042195375.1 Bartonella sp. CL100XZDX
GCCGTAAATCTTGGCATTCTCTCTAATCTTGGCATGCCCGTGAACTAACGCATTGTCATAAACTTTAGATTGATTGAAAACTTCGGCATTACCAAAAACCTTGGCTTGACCGTAGACACGTGCTTTGTTGTAAACCTTAGCATCCCCATAAATGCGAGAATTGCCGTAAACTTCTGCTTTGCCTTTTACTGAAGCATTCTCATAAATTTGCGCCTTACCATAAACACGGGTATCACTACCATAAACCTCCGCATTACCATAAATCTTTGCATAATCATAAACATACACACAATTAGAAACATCTGCACAACCGTATACTTGTGCATGCCCAAAAACACGTGCCATGCCACCAACACGGGCATCTCCAAAAACACGAGCATTGCCAAAAACATACCCATTATTAAAAGATCTATCCGAACCAGCTACCCAACAATCACCCTCATGTGATAGGTTACCTTCATGCTCTATAAGACCGCCAAGATCACCTTTCTTGACTCTTCCAAAGTCTCTCAGTGCCCGTATGCGACGAAGCATTACAATACCATGTGAATTATTCTTATCAGGATAAACCGTTATTCCTTGGCGTGTGAACTCATATTTCTTTTCTACAGCCATCTTTGTCTCCTTAATGCTGTAAAGTTTCTCCGGTGTGATCAACACCGCAGCTCTTGCTAATTTTCGACATTGGGGGGTGTTGCTCTTGCATTAATCTCTGCAAGCGCTCGGGATAAAAAAAATCTTCTGGACGCAAATCTATCCCATGATCACGGGCGTAGTTCAGAAGCATAATTTGATATTTAGCTGGTATAATTCCGCCTTTACCCTCTAGTTTTTTTAAAGGATAAGTCCATTTATAAACAGCAGACACATGGCATTGAGAAATCAACGACACACGTTTCGCACCGCCTAAATATTTTATAATCGTACCTGCTGAATTTTTGATATTCATTTTAATTTCTCTATTTATCAAACAGGCATTTATTCGATTATAGAAAAAATGTCAACATTTTTTCTAAAATAGAAATGTTGATATTTTTTAAAACAATAGGAATATTGATAAGTATGGATATTCAAAAAGAAATAAAAATTTGGGCAAATGAAAAACTTAAAACAATGGGTCATGGGTCCCGAACTGAATTAGCTAAACATATGGGACTTCATACATCTGTTGTATCTAAAATGCTTTCTGTCGATGATGATAAAGAAAGTAGAAGCATATCTGCTGATGAACTCGTTAGATTAACTTCATTTTTTAAAGCTCTCCCCCCTCATTTTATACCCGATAATTGTGATGATTATTTTTTAAAATTATATTCCTCGGCAAAGCCAGAGCATAGAAAAGCCGTCATTTCTTTTCTGCGATCTTTGCAAGAAGAAGATGGAAAATAACCACCCGTTTTTGCTCATTTGTTAATGACGAAAATATTTTTAGAGCTTTTTTAGACTGCTTCATACAGAATTTTCTCCACATTGAAATGAAAATTAAATTACTTTTTTGTGTAGACTATTTGTCTATCACTAAAAAAATTTTTTTCTGTTTTAGAAAAATTATATTGACTTATTCTAAAATCGAAAATATGTTCACTCCATATCTTAGAAAATAACTTTTGCCAATAGGCAGTATGGAGGCATTTGTGAAGAAACCAGTGTTTATAAATTCTGATGAAATTCTCTTAGT
>NZ_JBHIOH010000062.1:0-46084 GCF_042195375.1 Bartonella sp. CL100XZDX
TTCTTGCCCCTTCGCTATCCTAAAGTAAGATCACACAAAGCACCGGTCAATCTCACTTCAAAAGCAACTTTCCCCACCCCCACACCCTCCTCTCTCGTCAACACCCCCGCCTCTTCATCCCCCCCAATCTTCTCTCCACATTCCATACCATGATAAAATCATACACCACGCATAAAGTCCCTGCTTCCTTTTTTACATATTCCCGTTTTTACGCTTTTACGTATTTACAGAAAGCAGAAAATCTGTAAAAAATGCATTACACAATAACGTATTCAACAACTGTCATTAAAATCTCGCCTCCCTTTTCATCTAAATCCCCCCTATTTTCACTTAAATCATAGATATAAACTGCCCTATTATTTGTATTAACCAGCATAAAATTTTTCGACAAATTCTAGCGATCAAAAGGGGTTGTAAGAAGCTTTTTACGACTTTTAAAAGAATTTTTATTTACATCCAGTGCTTTTTGTAACGTAGAAGAGTACATTTAATTAATTGACTATAAGAAAGTTTGAGATGAGAGAAGCTTTTCGTTTTTCTCATTCAACATTCGCAACGATAACTTATCCTTATAAGTCAATATTTTTTCGTAATACAAAACGCACCAAAAGGAATAGACTTGCGTTGCATATTCACACGCTTATTTTAAAGAAAGATCTCTCAACGCTCGTCACACCCATTTTGCAAAACGCCGCCCGTAAAGGAATGGTTAAAGCCCCCATGAAGTGTATAAAATCCATTCAGCCCCCCTTATCTTTACGCTTATGGAGAAACAAGTTTACGCTTATGGAAGAACGAGGCCGGCATCATCACAAAAACTCTGCCAGCTCCCAATGTTGCAGACAGCCTTCGGTTCAAGAGACTCTTCATTAAAGGCATGCCTTTCTTGTACAGTTTTGCCCCACATGCCCCCCGCTTATGATTTACAAGCAAGTAATTTTAATTGATTTAATATAAGAGAACTGGTGATGAGAAATTTTATTATATTCAGCGAAGTGCTTTACGTTAAGAATGGTTATTTATCATTATAAATCAATATATTAATAAAAAAAGAGGCATCATCAAGACGCTTACCTTTTTCTAAAAAAAGGCTTCACACTGAAAGAAAACATCTAAAAGTTAGATAAAAAAAAAGGTTTGCCTCTAATAAACAAACCTCTGCAGAAAATTATTCACATAACTTTCAAAATTTTAAATTAATCCCTCTAGAAGCAATAAAAACGCTTTAGAAGCACCAAAATGAATACAAAAACCTATTTAACACAATATTACGAAAAATCAAGAACAAAAATTTTTTATCGTTAATGCTCTAAAAAAACGAGGCTTCTTAACCCACGTGGCTCAGCAGTCCGGGGCTTCTCTACAAACGCCTCCAAGCCAATCAATCCCTTCATCTCTCTCAAAAGACAGCATAAAAGGTGCACAGTACAAGTCTTCGCTAAAAAAAATATCAATCGCCAGCGCTCATAAAAGCCAGCGTTAGTATAAAAGATCAGATTATCGAACAATCTTGCTAAAATGTCTTCCCAATAAATAAAAAAGAAGCGGATTTTTAAATATTCCGCCTCTTTAACAATAAAAATTACGATGAGGGATTATTAAACAAATTCGAAACTATGAAGGGAACCAACTTGATAACAACTCATACCTTACAGGATCATCGGCACATTGCCCACCACCACATTCCAGTATGGTAGAAATCAAATTTGCCGCAATCAAAAATACAAATAAGAAACTTGCTGTTTTACTCAAGACTGGAAAAGGAGAAAATTCTTTGAACTTGTGTGCCAATTCGCCTAAAATCATGACAAATGAGACAGCAAAGATACAAAGGACAGAAATAATGAAAGCCCAAGTATAAAAATGCAATCCAAAGAACGTTGAACCATATCCTAAATCATCGGGTGTGATATGCAAAAACACTTGTCGTGCTGCCACAGCACTGGTTACCATACAACCGAGAATAACCATACCATAATGGGTATTTTTCACCTTATGGTGAATATTGAGCAAGAACCCACAACCTGCCAGTATCAATCCAACGCGCTGCAGCAAACAAAGGGGACAAGGTAACTCAAACTTTACCAATTGATAATAAAAAGCCACCACCAAGACAATGGATAACCCAAAGAGTCCTAGCGTATTCATAAAGATGACGAAGTGAGGGTTTTTTTGTTCAACATGTTCCATGGCTATTCTCTCAAAAAGATAAATTTAAAGTAGAAGTTGCGTGATGATTGAAAGTGAGAAGAATGACAACGAATAAAATTGCCCACAAAGCATAACTTATATTTTTTTTACCACACATAGTCGTTACAGCAGTACCTAAAGCGATTAAAAATGGAAGAAACATAGCTTTTAAATCTCCTTTACATCCGTTGTTTAACTCTTATTTATTTCAGCGTTCACCATATTACAAAATTGGGCAAAAAAGAGACCATGGATTTATTATTCACAATTCGTCATTCGCGATTGATATTGCCCTTATATTTAAGGGAAAAAACGATATAATCGCTAAGAAACAGATCTCAACAAAAGCGTTAAAAGCACAAAAGCGTTGATTATTCGCTTCCCCTTAATATCAGCCATTGTTAAAGATATATTGACAATTATAAAGATTATATCCCCCCACTCACAAAAGAATCACTTGAACAACAAAATAAATAGGCTTTGAAATCGAGAGATATACATCTCTTTATTTCTCAAAAGAATATCCTCACTTTGCAACGCATTTTCGCCATAAAAATCTCTTTTTCTCATAAGCAATGTTTCAAATTGCAACAGATTTTATATCATATGGTGATCTTGTTTATTTTAGCAAATAAAAAGTAAGACATTTTTTTAAAAAACTTATAATCAATGTATTTTTCCCAATATATTTTTCCCTTTTACAATGCCGCAAGCTTAACAGCCTCATGGATCCAACACCACCCCTTAACACCTCTCCTCAAAATTCATCTCCCCCCAAAAAAAGAAGTGCTTCATGCCTTCAATACTTTAGTTTTTCATCTCTTGGTCTCCCCCTTTAAATTTTTAGCTTTCCACCTTATTTAAAAAATAACTGTTTCTCTGTCATCAATTGGCTTTGCAAAGAGAATATAAAACTTTAAAAAATAATGATAAAGAATCGCATTGAACCTTTGAAAAGGATAGTGAATGATGAAAAAATCATGTGATGTCGCGATTTTAATGGGGAGCCAATCGGATTGGCAAACGATGTGCCATAGTGCAGATATTTTGACGAGTCTTGGTATTTCTCATAGTTCGCATATTGTCTCAGCACACCGAACTCCTGAACGCCTTTATCAATTTGCAAAAGAAGCAAAAGAAGCAGGGTTTAAAGTTTTAATTGCCGGAGCGGGGGGTGCAGCGCATCTTCCAGGTATGTTAGCAGCCCTTACTCCTCTTCCTGTTTTTGGCGTTCCAGTGCATTCTCATTCTCTTTCTGGTCAAGATTCTTTGCTTTCAATCGTGCAAATGCCAGCAGGGATACCCGTTGGCACATTAGCAATTGGCAAAGCAGGCGCAATTAATGCAGCACTTTTAGCCGCAGCCGTTATGGCCGTTTATGACCATGATCTCGCCCAACGATTAGAAGATTGGCGTCAACAACAAACAGCCAATGTCGCCCAAACGCCTGTAACGGAGGTTTAAAATGGCACCGTTTTTCAACGCCCCCTCAGCCAACACTACTCTCTCCTCCAACGCCACCCCTTCAGCCAACGCCACCCTCTCCTCCAACACCACCCCTTCAGCCAACGCCGCTCCTTCAGCCAACACCACTCTCTCCTCCAACGCCGCCCCTTCAGCCAACACTACTCTCTCCTCCAACGCCGCCCCCTCCTCCAACACCGTCCCCTCAGCCAACACCACTCCCTCAGCCAACGCCGCCCCCTCAGCCAACGCCACCCTCTCCTCAAACGCTACTCCCTCAGCCAACACCACTCCCTCCTCAAACGCTACTCCCTCAGCCAACGCCACCCCCTCCACCATGTTACCTCCAGGCAGCGTCATTGGTTTAATCGGGGGCGGACAATTAGCACGGATGCTCGCCATAGCGGCCGCAGAATTAGGATTTCGAACCGTTATTTTTTGCCCTGAGGCCGATTGCCCAGCCGCTCAAACAGCAAACAACCATATTGTTTCCTCCTATGACGATACATCAGCTTTAGATCATTTTATTTCTCAATGTGATGTTGTCAGCTATGAATTTGAAAATCTTTCTCTTCAAACGGTTCAATATGTAGAAAAGAGTAAGCCTGTTTATCCTTCTTCCAAAGCATTAGAGATCACGCAAGATCGACTTTTTGAGAAGCAATTTTTGCGTGATCAAGGGATTGGCACCGCGTCATGGCACGCTATTGACAATTCTTCTTCTCTTCTTTCCGCTCTTGATACTTTAGGCGGACGTGGTCTTTTAAAGACGCGTCGTTTTGGTTATGACGGAAAAAACCAGATCAAACTTGATCACCCCAATGAACAAACCCTTGACGAAGCCTTAAGGACTTTTCAGGAACAGCCTTGTATTTTGGAAGAAATAGTTCCTTTTTTATCGGAAATTTCGGTTCTTTCTGCCCGCACAAAACAAGGGGAACATATTTTTTATGATTGCCCTGAAAACCAACACAAACACGGAATTCTTCATAAATCCTTTGTTCCATCACATATTCCATTTGACGTGCAAAAAGCAGCTCAAGAAATCAGCTTAACAGTCATGGATGCCCTCGATTATGTTGGTGTTCTTTGTATTGAGTTTTTTGTCTTAACGGATGGTCATCTTTTAGTGAATGAATTAGCGCCGCGTGTCCATAATTCTGGTCATTGGACACAAAAGGCATGCATAACTTCACAATTTGAACAGCATATCCGTGCTATTTGCGGGCTTCCCTTAGGCAGTCCCTATCGCCATAGCGATTGCCAAATGACCAATCTTCTTGGTAACAATTTTAGCACGTTAAAATATTTTCTAAAGCAAGAGCACACCTCGATCCATTTATATGGCAAAAGCACTGTTCACCCCCACCGCAAAATGGGGCACGTCATCCAATTATTGGGACCAGCCAAAAAATCTTAAGCCCACATACATACAAATGCTTTTTCACACTATCCCCCAATGAACTGAAAAAACAAAGCTTCACCCCACACCGATATCCCGCGGCTTGAAAAGCGCCCCTAACCTTTTAATTCGCCCTGAAAGGGCGTGAAAGCCCTCCTACAAGCTCCTTCTCTTCCATGCCCTACCCTCAAAGACACAAAACCACACCAATCAACAATCCAACAGCTCCTCCTCCTTTTCTCAAAAAAGTCCCCCCACGACTAAAAGCAATTCACCAGCCCCCAAGTTCATCACCCCTCCACCTTCCACCGCATAAATATTCCCCCATAACAAAAACTTCACCCCACACCGATATCCCGCGGCTTCAACAGCGCCCCTAACCTTTTAATTCGCCCTGAAAGGGCGTGAAGCCCTCCTACAAGCTCCTTCTCTTCCATGCCCCACCCTCAAAGATACAAAACCACACCAATCAACAATCCAACAGCTCCCCTTCCTTTTCTCAAAAATATCCCCCCACGGCTAAAAACAATCCACCAGCCCCCAAGTTCATCACCCCTCCACCTTCCACCGCATAAATATTCCCCCATAACAAAAGCTTCACCCCACACCGATATCCCGCGGCTTGAAAAGCGCCCCTAACCTTTTAATTCGCCCTGAAAGGGCGTGAAAGCCCTCCTACAAGCTCCTTCTCTTCCATGCCCCCACCCTCAAAGACACAAAACCACACCAATCAACAATCCAACAGCTCCTCCTCCTTTTCTCAAAAACATCCCCCCACGACTAAAAGCAATTCACCAGCCCCCAAGTTCATCACCCCTCCACCTTCCACCGCATAAATATTCCCCCATAACATACGCAGCCCCTTCATTTTTCTTTTAATGCCAATCTTTAGGCCTTTTAATTCCAACCTTTAGAGGATAAACTTACCTCTTGCAGCCTATAGAGAGCATTCTAACAATGCGTTCTCATTGCCTCTAGTCTCCCTTCTTGTGTTCATTCTTTCACAAAAGTGCCAAGCGCCGCGCTCCGCACCACCCCTTGAGTTTCATGTCAAAGATATAATTACAGTACTAAGCTTATCCATCATAGCAATATCCTCTCTCCCCTCATAAGGCGATATTACCTGTGTCGTATTTTCTAGAGCTTGAAGCGTCTCTCCTTATTTCATTTCGCAATAAAGCTTAAAATAGCAGATAAACATACAACTACACACCGAAAGAAAACCGTAAATTTAGCTTACACTCTAAACAACAACCGTTTAAAATATCACTCACTTTAATATCTGTAATATTTGTCACCTTCGTTATGTCTATCGCCTTCGTTCTTTCCCCTATAAAATTACGTTATTCAAATTTGAGCGCCTAACCGCGCTCAAGGACGAAGATTCCTGTGCCGATCTGTCAACAATCAAGTTTTTCTTAAGTAAATTCAACCGGCTAAACACTTCAATATTAAATGCCTCTTCGCCTGTAGTTTAGTGATAAAATATAATTGTACTCACAAAACGAATCTTTTATATAGCGGCACGAAAAATTGTACATGCCTCATAATAATAAAGGGAAGATGCGCTACAGACGTAGCAAGTCATTCGTATTATCATTTTAACAAGTACAGAAATCTTTTTTCATTTCATAAAAATAGTCTGAGAAACTGAGTTATTCGCTTTATCAAAAGACAAAACCCTCAAGAAACAAACGAATATCAACATGACAAAACCAAACCTATCGAATGCATCACTAAAAGAACAAAATGATACATCTTCTCAATGGGACTTAGTCCTCGATATCCAAAAAGAAGTTAAGGAAACATTAAAGGCTGGTGTTGTTTCACTGAGAGAGTTTATATTCATAATTTTTATAAGCGTCTGTTTATACATTTTCCTCTCAATATTAGGCAGTGCGGATAAACCTCAGATGAATGTAGCAACTGCAATCGGGCTGATATGCGCATTAATTCTGTACGGTTCGATACCAATCTTTTTGGTGCTACGGATCATAGTAAAGAAGAAACTGAAAAAAGTAATGAAACAACTAGACGAAGCGGTTGCTAATCAAAATACAATAAGGAGAGAAAATGACTGAAGCTATAATATTAGGACGCATTCTAGGGATCATTGTCGGTTGTGCAATAATAACATTATCCGTTTGGCTTGTTTATTCTACCATTAAATATCGAAAACTGTACCGTAAAGCGCTTACAGGACTAAACTTAGCAATTCAAAAATGGAATAAAGAAATTAATAAATAAAAAAAATCGTGAAAAACGTGGTATTAAAATACCATAATCCTTATTTTCATATTTCTAGACGTATTTAATGTGATTCCCAGTTATTGAAGGCCCATATTGAGAGTATGAGATTTTTCATAAGGGGACGTTTGAAACTATAGGCACGGCGTACACAAATACAAGAAACAATTCCAACGGCTCCCCTCTTCCCCCACTTCAAGCATTTCAGCCGGCGCACGCGCACCTGACAGGGCTTCACGAGCCCCCCACAAACAAGCCTCTTGCGTTTTAAGAAGCCCCCCCTTGCCCTTAACGACAAAAAAACCACACCAACTTCAACAATCCAACGGCTCCCCCTCTTCCCCCCACTTCAAGCATTTCAGCCGGCGCACGTACCTGACAGGGCTTCACGAGCCCCCACAAACAAGCCCCTTGCGTTTTAAGAAGCCCCCCCTTGCCCTTAACGACAAAAAAACCACACCAACTTCAACAATCCAACGGCTCAACAGCGCTCCTGATCTTTCAACACTCCCTAACAGAGCTTATTTGTTTAAAGCTGAAAAGGCTTTTACTTTTTTCCACTCTTTGTGCTTTTTTGTGTCCTTTTTTTACGAGAAAATTTTTACCTTCAAGGCAACCATTAACACACCCTAAGGAATTTGTAAGGGATATACCCTTGACAAGAATAAGACTTCTTGTTAAATCTCTCCTACTTTTTTGCAATTTTCACTTATCGTTGTGCTAATGAAGTGTGTTAATGCGTACCTTAAGAGTGCGCTTTTCTTTTTGTGATCACAGTGAAAAAGTGTATCGTGTGATGTTATAATGCAAGTACGATATCGCAATGCAATGCTCATAGAGTAAGCAGTCTATTGGGGTTGTGGTATTATATTTTAGTGTTGTATTATAGTATTGTGTTACGTAAACTATTTAAACGGTGAATATGATGAAAATTAAAAATTCGCTTAAAGCACTAAAAGAGCGCCACCGTAACAATCGTTTGGTGCGTCGTAAGGGTCGTGTTTATATTCTGAATAAAACGAACCCACGTTTTAGAGCACGTCAGGGCTAATTCTTTTAGGGCTAATTTCTTTAAGGTCAATGTTTTTATGCCTACTTTGATTGTAGGCTTAAAAATTTTTCCTTGCGTTTTTTTGGTTATAAGTCCGTTGATTACAAGTCTAGTATTTGATAATATTTGGTGATTTATCTTTTGGGGGCTTGTTTTTATGGATTCTTTTATTTTTTTTAAAGCCTTTCGATTTTTTCAGCTGCGTTTTTTCTGTATTTTTCAGCGCGCGTTTTTTCTTTTTTTTGTTGGCGTTTTTTGTTTTGTTCCCTCGAGCTATGGGCAAAATCCTCCTTCTCTTCCTGAAGATCGGCCTTCTCCACAATCGCTTTTACCATTAGATGATCTTATTCCCAATTCTCCTCCCCCTTCCTCAACGCCCTCCGATTCTGATTCCTCGGCGGTTATTCTTGAAGATCTTGACAAAGAGCAGCTTTCCCATGTTGACAGAGTTAAGCAACGCAAAGAAGCAGAAATTTCACGTTTACTCAAAGAATTGAAATATTGTGCTGATGTTGCTAAAGCGAAAAAGATCAGTCAACAACTTCAACATTTATGGTCCCAATCGGGGAGTGAGACGATTGATCTTTTAATGTCATGGGCTGAAAATGCACTCAACAGCGATGATTATGGACTTGCGCTTGATTATATTGACAATGCTCTTGCACTTTTACCTACTCATTCTGAAGCTTGGGTAAGGCGTGCTTGGATTCACATTCAACTGAACGATTTCAAGCTTGCCCTGCTTGATCTCAACCATGCTCTTGAACTTGAGCCGCGCAATTATAGTGCTTTTTTTGAACTTGGCGTTGTCATGGAAGCAACGGAGCGTCCAAAACTTGCTCTTAAAGCTTATGAAACAGCATTGGATTACTATCCACAAATGCGCAGGATTCAAAAGCGCGTGCAAGCTCTGTTAGACGAACAATCACCCCAAGCTCTTTAAAACCATTCAAGAACAAGACACTTTACGGCATGCTTTCAAACCTAGATAAGACGCAAGCCGGCTTCACATTCCACTCAATAAACTAAAAGCCCCCTGCTTATAACCACACCCCCCCACACACAATTGACAGTGCCTTTTTTTGAAACTTAGCCATTACCATGGAAGCAACAGAGCGTCCAAAACTTGGCTCTTAAGATTGATGAAACAGCATTGGATTACACTCCACAAATGCGCAGGATTCAAAAGCGCGTGCAAGCTCTGTTAGACGAACAATCACCCCAAGCTCTTTAAAACCATTCAAGAACAAGACACTTTACGGCATGCTTTCAAACCTAGATAAGACGCAAGCCGGCTTCACATTCCACTCAATAAATTAAAAGCCCCCTGCTTATAACCACACCCACACACAATTGACAGTGCCTTTTTTGAATTTGGACTTTTTTTTGTATTACAGGCAGCGTCCAAACATTTCCAATATACTTCCTTCAGAATTTCTTCTCATAGCAAGCAAACGCTTCACGCTTGAGTCCTCTTCAGCCGTTTCTTCTTTTCACACCTTCCATCATGGATAAAAAAAAATTGTAAACACGATCCTCAAAAAATACTTTTTTAAAAAAGCTTACAACATCGCTTAGCGCCTCTGATAAACTATCATCATCTGTTTTTTATTTTTAAGCTTCAACCATAGCAGCACATACCGTATCGGCTCTCCTCCCCCCCTCAAAGTTGATAAAACAGCCCTGAAATATGGCTTCACAAGGCAAAAACTTCAAAGGTGCAACACCAGTTCAACCAACATCCTTGAATAAGAAATATTCCCTTCAAAGCTCCTCCAAGTATTCCCGCGAAACATAAAAATCAAGCATTGTCCCAAAAGAGCCAATCAAGCCATTGCCAATAAACCGTTCTACGTCACTCAAACACCCACCCCCACTCATATTTTTTGCTTTTTTACTTTGAATAAGCCATCCATCATACAGCCATTTCGAGCAACCACCAACAATATCATCAATCTCTCCTGAAATACTTTATGAAAAAGAAGAGAGCGAGGTTATTTTATCCCTAGCAGAAACTCTGAAATTGTTTTATATTAAGGAGGGTGTTCTGCGCTTCTCGACAGGAAATAACGTATTCCTGAGACCTTAATGATCTCCAAGGGAGCTGTCCCTGATCAAGCCCGTGGGCTTTTTCATATGGCGCCCACCTATTTGTATAGGTTCCCGGGATCAGCTTTTTCCATCGGCTGTTGTGGATCACCCTTTATTTGTATAACTTTTTTGCATCAAATTTTTCCAGCTAAAATTGAGAGCGTCCTTTTACATAAGACCAATGACGATACTCTCTTTTCAAGAAATAAAAATGACGAGGGGCTTTATTTTATAAAACAGACAGCACTGACAAAATAATCCCCTCTGTGAATCTGCTTCATCCCTTCGCACGCAAGCAACGCAAAAGCGGTTTATCGCACCAAGATACCCCCTATAAAGAGCACACACTTTTTTTCATGCTTTTTTTCATGAGCACAGCTCTTGTCCATACAGAGATTTACAAAACGCCAACAATGGATAAAATATCAGCATCTTATAAAACAATTGACGAGACAATGACACAAAATCCCCTCTGTGAATCTGCTTCATCCCTTCGCACGCAAGCAGCGCAAAAGCGGTTTATCGCACCAAGATACCCCCTATAAAGAGCACACACTTTTTTTCATGCTTTTTTTCATGAGCACAGCTCTTGTCCATACAGAGATTTACAAAACGCCAACAATGGATAAAATATCAGCATCTTATAAAACAATTGACGAGACAATGACACAAAATCCCCTCTGTGAATCTGCTTCATCCCTTCGCACGCAAGCAGCGCAAAAGCGGTTTATCGCACCAAGATACCCCCTATAAAGAGCACACACTTTTTTTCATGCTTTTTTTCATGAGCACAGCTCTTGTCCATACAGAGATTTACAAAACGCCAACAATGGATAAAATATCAGCATCTTATAAAACAATTGACGAGACAATGACACAAAATCCCCTCTGTGAATCTGCTTCATCCCTTCGCACGCAAGCAGCGCAAAAGCGGTTTATCGCACCAAGATACCCCCTATAAAGAGCACACACTTTTTTTCATGCTTTTTTTCATGAGCACAGCTCTTGTCCATACAGAGATTTACAAAACGCCAACAATGGATAAAATATCAGCATCTTATAAAACAATTGACGAGACAATGACACAAAATCCCCTCTGTGAATCTGCTTCATCTCTTCGCACACAGCAACGCAAAAGCGGTTTATCGCGTCGTGATGCTCTTTTAACAGAAGAGCGCGCACTCTTTTCGCAGCGTGCTTGTTGCCACTTTATTGAATACCTTGAAAAGAAGGGAACCGATTTTTCACGCCTCATTTTAGCAGGCTATTGGCCCATTAAATCGGAAATTGACCCGCGTCCTTTACTGGATGCTGTAGCGTTACGCGGTGGGCATTTAGCCTTACCAGCAGTTCTTGATTCCACCACCATGATTTTCCGTGCATTTTCGCCCAGCACGATTTTAGAGCCCATGCGTTTTGGCACCTTTGGTCCCAGTGCCGACAATGAGGTTGTTGTCCCCAATAATATTATTGTTCCGCTTTCTGCGTTTGATCGTCACTGTCACCGTCTTGGCTATGGAGGAGGATACTATGACCGTGCTGTTGAAGCTCTTGAAAAACAAGGTCATCAAATGACATTATGGGGCATAGGGTTTTCATGTCAGGAAGTTTTCTCTATTCCCGCAGCAGAACATGATCTACAGGTACAAGGAATTTTTACAGAAAAAGGTTTCTTAAAATGTTAAAGTGTGATTAAAGCGCCTATGCGTTTTTTATTTTTAGGTGACATTGTTGGTAGCACAGGCTGTAAAGCTGTTTTTAAACACCTTCCTCAACTGATTGAGAAATGGCAGCTTGATTTTGTTGTGGTAAATGGTGAAAATGCCTCTGGTGGTTTTGGTCTTAAGCAAGAGACATATCAAGATCTTTTGATGACCGGTGTTGATGTTGTCACCACGGGCAATCATGCTTTTTCTCACAAAGAAGCATTGCAGTATGCCCATGAGAGTGATCGTTTTTTACGCCCTGCCAATTTTTCGAAAGAAACTCCCGGAAAAGGTGCTGGTGTTTTTACGGCAAAAAATGGCGCCCGTGTTCTTGTCGCCAATCTGTTGGGCAACGTTTTTATGCCGTGCAAAGTAGAAGATCCATTTGAAACAGCGGAAAATATTCTTCTTGCCTGTTCGTTGATGGAGCAAGCCGACACGATTATTTTTGACTTTCACGCAGAAACGACAAGCGAGAAGCAATGTTTAGGCCATTTTCTTGATGGTCGTGTGAGTGTTATCGTTGGCACACATACGCATATTCCCACGGCTGACGCGCAGATCTTAGAAGGTGGGAGCGCCTATTTAACAGATGCAGGCATGTGTGGAGATTATAACTCCTCTCTTGGAATGGATAAAGAAGAACCCTTACACCGTTTTCTTTATAAGACGAAGCAAGACCGTTTTGAACCGGCGTGTGGTCCTGCCACCCTTTGTGGTTTAGCGGTTGAGATTTCAGATCGCACCGGTTTAGCAGAAAAGGTCTCAGCGGTACGGATTGGTCCTCATTTAAAGCCTGAAGTTCCGGATTTTTGGTAGCTTCTTTTAAAGCCGCCCCTTTGATGATCGCTCTCCACTGTGCGCCCTTTGGATGATTGCTCTCCAAGATTTCCTTTTGAGAACTCTATTTGGCAAGATGATTTTTCAAGCCCTTCCCAAATCCTAAAAACACCCCGCCCTCCAATTTGCCTAATACAGCAACTTTTCTAGCACAAATAAGTCACTCTTTTTAAAAGGATAAAGGATAAAATTTTTCGTGATTTTTAAAATGATGAGAAGGAGGTTTTATTTGGACATTTCTGCGGGGGGGGGGGAGGAGAAATGTTAACCCCCTTCTCTAGAAAAAGCTTTATATAATAATTTATTATTTAGCAAGAGCCTCTTTAATTTTTTTTTGATTCTAACGAAAATTTAATCTTAAAATTGCTTTCTGCTTTTTAGGTTTGAGCTCTCTAAAACTTTTCAAAAGGATATGCTCTTCTTTACTTCCGATTCTTTCATCACAGTAATACAAAGCATTTTCTTTTGTTGAGAGATCAGCGTAAAAAAAGGCAATAGGAACATTGAGAATATCGGCAATTTCTTGTAAACGCCCCACCCCCTATACGATTAGAGCCTTTTTCATATTTTTGGATTTGTTGAAAAGTCACACCTAACTGGCTGCCTAATTTCTTTTGCGACATTCCCAGCATTGTTCTTTTAAAGCGAATTTTTCTGCCTATCGAAATATCGTTAAAGTGTGGATTTTTAGCTTTCACTTCAAGCTCCCCTACCGGTTGCGAGCGCCTCTTATGCGTATTCCGGGAGTCTGAAAGTACTGAGTTCGAATCAGCTTTTTTTGCTTTTAGTGCTAGAGCGCACTTGGACATGGCAAAAACTCCCGGAATCTCGCGATACTTATAAAGCAGGCTAATGTTTCATCTTGGATTTTCAGGCTTTGGGTTCCACCATTCAACCACATTGTACGACGAGAACCCTGGTGCTTGTTCATAAAATAATTTCTGGAGACCAGCAATAAAATTTAAAACAGTGTTTTTATCTCATGAGACAATCAAACACAAAATTGCCTTCTGCTTTTTAGGTTTAAGCTCTCTAAAACTTTTCAAAAGGATATGCTCTTCTTTACTTGAAATCCTTTCATCACAGCAATACAAGACATTTTCTTTTGTTGAGAGATCGGAGTAGAAAAAAGAAATGGGAACATTGAGAATATCAGCAATTTCCTGTAAACGCCCAGCTCCTATACGATTAGAGCCTTTTTCATATTTTTGGATTTGTTGAAAAGTCACACCTAACTGACTGCCTAATTGCTTTTGCGACATTCCGATCATTGTTCTTTTAAAGCGAATTTTTCTGCCTATCGAAATGTCGTTAAAGTGTGGATTTTTAGCTTTCACTTCAAGCTCCCCTGCCGGTTGCGAGCGCCCTCGCATTGGTATTCCGGGAGTCAAAAACACTGAGTTCAGTCAGCTTTTTTGCTTTTAGTGCTCATCGCACCTGGACATGGCAAAAACTCCCGGAATCCCGGGAAACCCACAAGAGTAGGCTAATCTTATGTACTGAACTTTAGGGGTTTTGAATCCCTCTTGATCGTTGCGTAGACGACCAAAGTTACCCTTTAAGGTATAAAGTAATTTCATGAAATTAGCAATAAAATTTAAAAACAGTCTCTATTTGTTTGTTTTATGAGCCCCACCCGCCTCTCAAACTTTTATACCCGCTCGTAAAAGCTCCAAAACCATGAGATAAGCCCCGCGTTTATTGAGAAAATGAACAAAGCTTGCTTCTTGAGATCAAACCCCTTAAAGGCAGACCGAATACCTTCGAAGAGAATTACACTGTGATGCGTTGGATTTTTGCGCCACAACGGACTAATTTTTCTTCTAATCTCTCAAATCCACGATCAAGATGATAGACACGATTGACGATTGTTTCCCCCTTTGCCGCCAATGTAACAAGATAAGAGGGCTGCAATCACAAGAGAAACAACAAGCACGCAAATCCGTCGCCATAACGGGAGCCCCTTGCAAATTCTCTGTTCCATAGACGGTTGCCCTCTGCCCATCAAGCTTTATCTGTGCTCCTAAGCGATTGAGTTCTTGAACATGCATAAAACGATTTTCGAAAACCATCTCTGTAATTTCGTGCGGTTCCCTCAACCCCGTGTTATAAGCACCGTAAACGACACTGAGACAATAATCTCTACCCCCTTGTTAGAGGGGCAAAATTCTTCAAAAAAGACAACCATTACGAAAAGAAAAAAGCAGCCACAAAAGCCATCCCCTTGACATACCCTTGAAAGGTGGAGGTTTGAAAGAGCTATTTAGAAAACCATCAAGAATATACGGCTCCAAAATTCCACAAACAAGAGAGTAAATCATTAAAAATGCGCCAGCAAACCCAGCCGCCCCTAAAAGCCAAGCCCCACAAGCCCAAGCCCAGCGCCCCTAAAAGCCAAGCATTGTGCTAAAACACCCTCAAAGCGCAACCTTAAAGCATGGCCCGCCCCACACAAACAAGCCACCCCCCAAAAGCCCAGCCTCACAAGCCAAGCCCAGCACCCCTAAAAGCCAAGCATTGTGCTAAAACACCCTCAAAGCGCAACCTTAAAGCATGGCCCGCCCACACAAACAGCCACCCCCCAAGCAACCTCTCAAAGCCATTCTTTTGGGCATATCTTTGAAAGCTTTACACTGTGATACGTTGGATTTTTGCGCCACAACGGACTAATTTTTCTTCTAATCTCTCAAATCCACGATCAAGATGATAGACACGATTGACGATTGTTTCCCCCTTTGCCGCCAACGCTGCAATCACAAGAGAAACAGAAGCACGCAAATCCGTCGCCATAACGGGAGCCCCTTGCAAATTCTCTGTTCCATAGACGGTTGCCGTCTGCCCATCAAGCTTTATCTGTGCTCCTAAGCGATTGAGTTCTTGAACATGCATAAAACGATTTTCGAAAACCGTCTCTGTAATATGCGCGGTTCCTTCAGCCCGTGTCATGAGCGCCATGAATTGGGCTTGGAGATCGGTTGGAAAAGCAGGATAAGGTCCTGTTTTAATATCAACGGGCATAATTTTGGTGTTCTTTGGATTTCGCTTAACATGAATTCCTTGAGGTTCTATTTGAATCTCGAGTCCTGTTTTTTGGAGCACCTTAAGCACTTTTGTGAGATGATTAGGATTTGCATTTTTAAGAAAGACATCTCCTCCTGTCATAGCAACAGCCATTGCATATGTCCCCGCTTCGATTCGATCAGCAATAACGCGTATTTTTGTCCCTTTAAGTTTTTTCACCCCTTCAATTGTAAGCGTTGTTGTTCCTTCACCGGTTATTTGAGCCCCCATAGCATTCAGGGTTCGAATAAGGTTTGTCACTTCTGGCTCACAAGCCGCATTCTCAAGAACGGTTGTTCCCTTTGCCGTTGTCGCCGCCATCAGCAGCACATGGGTTCCCCCAACAGTGACTTTAGGGAAACGATAGTGAGCACCTTTTAAGCCCCTTGGCGCTTTTGCATGAACATATCCATTTTCGATCGAAATCTGTGCGCCTAAAGTTTTGAGTCCTTCAAGGATAAAATCGACAGGTCTTGTTCCAATAGCACATCCTCCAGGAAGCGAAACATAAGCCTCTGCGCATCGTGCAAGCAGAGGTCCGATAACCCAAAAGCTTGCACGCATTTTTTTCACCAGTTCGTATGGCGCCCGTGTTGTGGCTATTTTTTGCGCCGTAAAATGAATTGTTCTTGAATTCACACATTCATCGTTAAACTCTTGTCCATCAACGGCATATCCCACACCATGATTATTGAGAATACGAATAAGCAATTCGACATCGGCCAGATGAGGAATATTTTCTAAAGTAAGCGTTTCTTCTGTCAAAAGCGCCGCAATCATAAGAGGCAAGGCAGCATTTTTTGCTCCTGATATAGGAATTGTTCCTTTAAGTTTTTCTCCCCCAACAATTTGAATAGAATCCATAGTGTTTTCCCTCTTTTCCTTTGTGCCTGCCCTTCCAAAGGATTGTCCCCCTTCGGGAAGTTATGCTTTATTAATCGTTTTAGAACGCATTCTAAATATGAGAACAAATTATTGAGAAGTTTGGTTGCAAAGCTTCACTAAAAAACATTTTTTTGCATTTTAGAGCTTTTTGCATTTTAGAGCTCTGTTTGTGCTCTTTTTCGGCATTGTTCTTTTCGACGTTTCAGGTTTTGACGCAATTGTTGCGCCAATCTTTCTTGACGTCGTTTTGCTTTTTCATCTTGATGATTCATTTCATTTTGTTTTTGTTTTTGATACATTTGTGTCATTGCGCAACCTTTTAAACAGTGTTGAGCTTCTATCCAAGCAACTCATAACCTTAAATATTTAAGCATATAAGAAACATATGTCATGACATAAGATACGTTTTCTTGCAAGAATATACAAATGTTCTCTTGCCTATTTTCTGACAATATGGCACAAGACAGCGCAAAGATTGAAAAGGGCTGCGGTAGCTCAGTGGTAGAGCACTCCCTTGGTAAGGGAGAGGTCGAGAGTTCAATCCTCTCTCGCAGCACCATTTTATTCTTCTTTTGCCTCTCTCTTCTTGCCCCTATAAGCCTTCTCTATAAGCCTCAATTTTTCCCCCCAGCCTCCATTGGCTTCATCAAATCCTCCATCCTTTAAACCATGCGCTTCAATGGCTACAAAATCAATGGCTTCAATGACGCACTTAATCTCCAAAATGCTTTATGAGCGGCTTTTGAAATTGACACACCCCAAAGAATAGCCCCCCTCCCATTGGCTTCCCCCTTTTTTCCCTAAACCACCGGTTGTCCCCAACACGTCCCCCACAGTTCCTCATGCATAGGCTCTTCATGCCCCCTTTTCCCATATCGGCTAAAAAAACGCCCCTCAAACGACTCTTTCCCAAAAAACAAAAGCATAACGCGCACCATTGTCACCGCAATGAAAAAGCACTGGGGTCCTTTCATTGCGGCTCCCCCAGCACGCACCACAAAAGCTCCCCAAATCCCCCCGTTTTTGTCCCAATACGTCTAAACAAGCGTTAACGACCTCCCCCGTCAAACACCTTCTTCCATTTTCCAGCATGCTTTACGTATCATTCCAAGCTCCCTACTTGCGTGCCGCAAAAACACAAAAACCGGCTCTTTTCCCCCTTGAACGTGCCTTTTTATAGGTTGGAACCTGTCTGTACTGCTGCTTCTCTTCCCCCTAAGCCTTCATTTTTATTTTCCAACATGCTTTCCGTGTCACTCCAAGTCACAGGATAACGACCTGCCCCTCCATTGCCTTATCATCCCCCAATGAACCAGCCGGCAACTTCCCCCTCCCACACACACAAGCGCCCGCAATTTCTCATATATAGGCTCTTTTCTTCATGCCCCCCCTAAGCTTCCCCAAAAGCTCCCCTAAGCTTCCCCCAAAGCCCTCCCCCAAAAACGAAACACCATTGTCACCGCAATGAAAAAGCACTGGGGTCCTTTCATTGCGGCGCTCTCCCCCAGCACGCACCACAAAAGCTCCCAAAATCACACCTCCATACCTCTAAGCACTTGGCCTTACTCCCATTCTCGTTTTCCTCTCTAGCATACGCCTTGCATGCGCTCCAAGCACCCTTTCTTCCCCCCATTTCCCAACATGCTTTCACATTCATGTCCCTTAAGTTCGCTACGCTCCCCACTTCCCTGCGCCCCCTGTTTGGCACCCTCCTCCAACATAAAAACCGGCTCTTTTCTCCCTCTGCTCTTTCCTTTTTATAGAACTTTGCCTCTCCTCAACGCTGCACACGATCCCTTTCTTGCCCGCCTCATTCTTGTTTTGCCCTCCAGCAGACGCTTTGTCTTCATTCCAAGCACCCTTTCTTCCCCCTCCTTCAAAGCAATTTCTGTCCTTAGATGAAAACCTGTCCCAACACTCTTAATTTGCTGTACCATCTTCTCCAAAGCCTCATTAAAACGGCTAATTTCATTTTCAAGCTTGCAAATATACGCTTCATCACGATAAGCCCGTTTAATCAAAGGAGGCATATCCGGCCAATAGAGCATTAAATCCACCCATTCGCGTTGAGAAATCCATAATCCCCCTTGACATTGTGCTTTATGTTCTGCTGGAAAATTCTTTTGCATGAAATGAGGGATCAAAATTTCAGGTTTTTTTGTTTTAATTTCTAATAAGCCATTTTTTCCCACAAAAGCATCGGGGGAAAACCCTTGTCCGCGATCATCAGCCAAAACAAAGCCAATACATTCAGGTTCTGTATGTGTAAGTTCCCCATAAAGCTGTCGTGCGATTGGTTCTAATTCTGTTCCACGTCGCTGAGAAAGCGTTGTTCCTTCCTCAACGGTTTTTCCTGTAATTCTTTCTCCCGCCAATTTCATCATCACACTCTGATAGCGTGAAGTTTTTTGCCCCTGTTTTTTTTGTGCCATAACCATCTCAAACAAAGAAGCCGTAATCAAACCATTACGCACTTTCTGCCATTCTTCTGTTCCTTGAATACAATCGATAATAATTGGCATGACCTTTCTCCCCTTCATCTTTAAAGTGTTTTTTGCAATATATCCTCTTTGAAACATTCATATTTTTAAAGCCTGTGTCCCTCACACGGACTAAAGGCGACAACATCCTTCAATGCATCCTTCAATATTGTGCCGCTGAAAACACAAAAACTGCTGCCCCCCTCAACATCCCCCCTCCGCAATTTCTCATATATAGGCTCTTTTCTTCATGCCCCCCTTTCCCATGTCGGCTAAGAAAACCCCCGCAAAGCTCCCCCCTAAGCTTCCCTAAGCTTCCCTTCCAAAAACGAAAGCATAACGCACACGATTGTCACCGTAATGAAAAAGCACTTGGGCCCTTTCATTGCGGCGCTCTCCCAGCACGCACCACAAAAGCTCCCAAAATCCCCCCGTTTTTGTCCCAATACGTCTAAACAAGCTTTAACGACCTCCCCCGTCAAACACCTTCTTCCATTTTCCAGCATGCTTTACGTATCATTCCAAGCTCCCTACTTGCGTGCCCCGAAAACACAAAAACCGGCTCTTTTCCCCCTTGAACGTGCCTTTTTATAGGTTGGAACCTGTTTGTACTGCTGCTTCTCTTCCCCCTAAGCCTTCATTTTTATTTTCCAGCATGCTTTCCGTGTCACTCCAAGTCACTGAATGACGAGCTGCCCCACCATTGCCTTATCCCCCAATGAACCAGCCAGCAACTTCCCCCCCCACACAAGCGTCCGCAATTTCTCATATATAGGCTCTTTTCTTCATGCCCCCCTTTCCCATGTCGGCTAAAACCCCCCCGCAAAGCTCCCCCCTAAGCTCCCTTAAGTCCCCCCTAAGCTTCCCCAAAAGCCCCCCTAAGCTTCCCCAAAAGGCCCCCCTAAGCTTCCCCAAAAGCCCCCCTAAGCTTCCCCTAAGCTTCCCCTAAGCTTCCCTTCCAAGAACGAAAGCATAATGCACACCATTGTCACCGCAATGAAAAAGCACTTGGGCCCTTTCATTGCGGCTTCCTTTTTCAACCCTGCTATTGCACGACGGAAAAATCATGGCGGCAATATTCTTCCTCCAATTTTTTTGCCATAGACTGAGCCACCTCTTGCGATATAAAAAGTATAGCGTTGTGTTTTTGTGGTTCGAGTCTGATTAAATTTCGCATATTTCCAGCATAATAAAGCGGAATCCCTTGATAAGAAGTCTTGAGATAACTTGGCATGTTTACCACCAATAATCTGTCAAGACATCACATGGGCGTAAACGATGCTGTTTTTCATAAGATCCATAGAGATTATCTTCATAATCGCAAGCCGCTCTTTCATTTAAACAAGCATGATAAGCTTCACTATTCAAAATGAAGGGCTGCAATTGTGTATTTTCTTCATTCATTTCATGATTTTCGACATAAAAATCAGCGATTTGTTCCGTAACATCTTCAGCATGAGAAGTTGTCAGATCGAGTCGTAAAACTCTATAAACAGTTTCACATTCTTCAATCAGTTCGAGCACCTCTTCGATTTCGTCGATTGGTCCTTCATAAGTACCAGGATTTTCCTCTTCGCATAAAACGATAATGATTTCATCCTCTTTAACGAATGAAATATTTTTCATGATTTCCCCCTTTAGATAGTTGATAAAGCATAGCCTTGTCTTGACAAGACTAAATATAGCGTTAGTCTTATATCCTCTATAGGAGAGATGTCAACCATTTTATCCTTCATAAAAGATATATTTTAAATCTTTACGGGGTTCAAATGACATATGTAAATAAAAATCTATTGTTCTTTATTCCCCTCATGTCCCTTTATTGTTCTCTATTTGTTCTTACAAAATTGCAATTATAAACACACAGGAGAGATAAAATGAGTGATATAATATTAATAAAATACTGGAGTCGCCTTGATTCAAAAGCACAGAAGGAAGTTATTTTGAAGCTTCGTCAATTGGCCGCCGCAAAAGAGTTAAAATCGCCTGTCTCTCTTGCGGAGAGAGTTTCGAAATAAGCTCTATAAATTCTTTATCTTCAGGGCTAGCCCCTTTTCCATAAAGAATATAATTCATACTGATATTAATTTCGTGACAAATTCGCGAGAGAGATTCGATTGTTGGTTCTTTTCCTTCAGAAAGAATAGAATGAAGGTACCCCGCGCCTTTACCGGCAGCGAGGGAGATAGATCTTTTTGACCGCCCACTTTTTTCCAAAGCGATTCTTAATCTTTGACGCCAACCATCGATATTCATAATTTCACCATATAGCGCGTCTTTTTAAAAAAACACGTCCTTTTTATAAAACGAGCTTGCATTATCCTCTAAAAAGGATAAAATTAAGGAAACAAATTTTACTTTTTCGGGGGAAATTTTTTTATTTTTGGATCATAAAAACACTTTAACCACCCTACAGGATATAAAAGACCACTCTCCAAAGCTTCTGCCCAAAAGCAAGTACGTTGAGAATGTGTGGTATTCTTTATTTTTTCCATCACCGCAATCTTAAATCGTAAGTTTGCATGCTCTTCAAGCACAGCCAATCATTTATAAGCGTCGTAAAGAAGCCTCTAGTCATCATCGAACAGAGCCAAAAGCAACACAAGTTAAATCCTTATTTGAGCTTTTATCATCAATAAAAATGTATAAAAAAGAAGAAAGTAGATTGCAGTATGAAACACGCTAATCAACAAGAAACTCCTCATTATGAATCGTCTAGGCTTCCATATGTTTGTTGGTATCAAAATGACTTTCTAGGAGGTGTACGTGGGATGCGCGCACACGAAATTGGAATCTATACGATTCTTCTCAATGAAATGTATGCCCGTGGACGACCTTTAGAAATATCGAAAGAACGTTTAGCGCGTCTTTGTGGTTGTGACAAGCGAACTTTTGTTAATGTTTTAGAAATGCTCATCCAAGAGGGTAAGATTTTAAATTTAGCCAATGGATTATGGAACAAGCGTTGCGAAAATATTTTTCAAGAGCGTGAAAAATTGCTTGAACAAAAATCCTTTGCGGGTCGTTCTTCGGCAAAAAAACGCAAAAAAATCAATGCAGAGATGCAACAACTGCTTAACGAAAGTCCAAAAGATGCTGCACAAAGCTCAGAAGCTCAAAAGACAGAAGAAAAGGAAACACCTTACGGTGTTTTAGAAAAGAAAATTTTGTTTGATGAGACAGAGCCTTGTTTTTCCTTCGAAGAGAACTTTGAACAAAGCGATCATCCATCCCCCTCATCGGCTCTTGATTCACCTCTCTCTTCCCCTCCACAAGAAGAAGCGGAGCAAAAAAACGCCCCCTCTTTAACTGCTCCCCAAGCCGAGTTTACCTCCGCCCCTATCGCGCAAATTGTCACGGGGGAAAAAACAAAATCCGCCACCACTCTTCCCCCCAGCAATCTTTCTGCCTCCATCCCGCTTTGCACCAACAAAAAAACCACTTCCTCAGTTGCCAAAGGGCACCGTCTTCCTGAGCATTGGCAAGCAGACATCAAGGCGGCAGTTTCAGAAGGTTTGAGTGAAAGCCAAGCCCATTGGCAAGAAAAGAAGTTTCGCGACTATTGGCAAGCCAAAAGCGGCAAAGAAGCTCTCAAAGTAGACTGGCAAGCCACATGGCGCAACTGGTTTCGCCGTGAGATCGAACGGCAAGAACAGCAAAAACAGGGAAGCTCCTCATCTTTCATCTCTGAGAACAACGACACCCTTTACCGCAGTTTGATCAACTATAATGACAATTTTTGACATCACAAAAACAACGTATTTTTCAAGCACGCGCGGGGATAAAAATGTTTCAAAATCACAACAGCATCGGACAAAATAACACAGAACAAAACAAAGGGCGGCAAAACAACACTTGGATAGGCGATTCACACAGCAAAACGCGTCAACACCGACCATTTTGCTCTCATCACAAAAGCGTTTTCCCCACACAAGGACATCCACAGGCACCCCAACAGGACTCCAACATGCACCACACCCTCAAAACAGGCATACCCACCCCGCCCTTCTTGCATCATTCCTCCTTTCCGCCTTCCTCCTTTCCTCAAGGCACCACTTCCCATGCTCTTGGCAAACAAACACCAACACAGCCATTTCAGAAAAACTCAATGAAAAGCAAACTCTTTGGCAACAAACCCACCCCTTCCACACAGGCATCCCAACAGGACACTCCAACATGCACCACACCCTCAGGCATCCACCCCCACCCTTCTTGCATCCTTCCTCCTTTCCGCCTTCCTCCTTTTTCTCAAGACACCACTTCCCATGCTCTTGGCAAACAAACACCAACACAGCCATTTCAGAAAAACTCAATGAACAGCAAACTCTTTGGCAACAAACCCACCCCCTCCACACAGGCACCCCAACAGACACCCCAACAGGATTCCAGCATGCACCACACCCTCACAGGCATCCGCCCCACCTTCTTGCATCATTCCTTCTTTCACCCCCTTCCTCCTTTCACCCCCTTCCTCCTTTCCGCCTTCCTCCTTTTTCTCAAAACACCACTTCCCATGCTCTTGGCAAGCAGACATCAACACAGCCATTTCAAAAAGGTTTGAGTGAGAGTCAAGCCCTTTGGCAAGCCAAGAGGTTTCGCGACTATTGGCAAGAAAAGAGCGGCAAAGAAGCTCTCAAAGTAAACTGGCAAGCCCCATAGCATCACGGGACTTTACGATCAGATCGAATGGTGAGAACAGCAAAAACAGAATCCTCACCTCCCACATCTTGAGAAAAACGACAATAATATCACGAATGACCATGAGCACAATTTTTGAAATCAAACAAAAACTTATCTCACAAGCCGATAAAATAGCAGAAATGCTTCTTCCCCAAGGGCACAAACGAGGCAACAATTGGATTGTAGGCAACACACGTGGTGAAGCTGGTCAAAGTTTATCGATTTGCTTAAGTGGTAGTAAAGCAGGACTTTGGTATGATTTTGCAGAAAGCACAGGAGGAGATCTTTTAGACCTTTGGTGTGAAGTCAAAGGCATTAGCCTCTCTCAAGCCTTAGAAGAAGCACGCGCGACTCTCAATCTGACACGCCCCAAACCCTTTATGGCGCCCCATCGTTCCTATCGCCGTCCACCGGTTCCTACAGGGCAGAGCCCGCAGAATCTTGTAAAAACCTATCTCCATGAAGAACGCCGCATTCCTCTAGAGATTATAAAGCGTTACCGCATAGGAGAAAATGGCGAAAAAATCATTTTCCCCTTTTATAAACCCGACGGCACCCTTGCTTTAGTCAAAGAACGGCTTGTGCAAACGGGAGCAAAAACAAAACCAACAGCCTCCCAATGTGAACCGATTTTATTTGGTTGGCAAGCCCTTTACCCCACAAACCACCCCTCCACGCACACATCCCAGCAGGCAACCCAGCACACATCCCAGCAGGCGACCCAAAACACCGCCACAACCAACCCCACCTCCACAAAGGCATCCCTGCACACATCCCAACAGGCAACCCAGCACGCACCTCAGCAGGCACCCCAAAACACACCCCAGCAGGTACCCTCAACCAACCCCACCTCCACACAGGCACCCCAAAACACCGCCACAATCAACCCCGCCTCCACGCAGGCATCCCCGCACACATCCCAACAGGTAACCCAGCACGCATCTCAGCAAGCATTCCAACACACACCTCAGCAGGTACCCTCAACTAACCCCGCCTCTACACAGGCATCCCAAAACACCGCCTCAACCAACCACGCCTCCACGCAGGCATCCCCGCACACATTCCAACAGGTACCCTCAACCAACCACGCCTCCACGCACACATCCCAGCAGGCGACCCAGCACACACCTCAGCAAGTATTCCAACACACACCTCAGCAGGTACCCTCAACTAACCCCACCTCTACACAGGCGACCCAAAACACCGCCACAACCAACCCCACCTCCACAAAGGCATCCCTGCACACATCCCAACAGGCAACCCAGCACGCACCTCAGCAGGCACCCCAAAACACCGCCTCAACCAACCCCACCTCCACACAGGCACCCCAAAACACCGCCTCAACCAACCTCACCTCCACGCAGGCACCCCAAAACACTGCCTCAACCAACCCCGCCTCCACGCAGGCATCCCCGCACACATCCCAGCAGGCAGCCACGCACGCGTCCCAGCAGGCGCCATTCCCCAATTTCTCTTCAACAAACCGTACCATTGTTATCACTGAAGGAGAAATTGATGCGCTATCCTTAGCCGCCTATGGATATCCGGCGGTTTCTGTTCCCTTTGGAGGAGGCAGTGGAGGAAAACACAACTGGATTGAAAATGAATTTGATCATTTAGAATCTTTTGAAACGATTTTTTTAGCCACCGATATGGATCCGCCCGGAGAAGAAGCAGCCCGTGAGATTGCCAGCAGGCTTGGACGCCACCGTTGCTACCGTGTCCGTTTACCTCGCAAAGATGCCAATGATTGTTTAACCGCAGGGATCGATAAAGCCACCATAAAAGCTGCCTTTTCCTCAGCACAAAGCTTTGCACCAGAAGGTTTACGGCGCGCCTCAGACTATAAAGATCAAGTGATTGGGCTTTTTTGGCCAGAGCCTGAAAAACATCTTGGTTATACGGTTCCCTATCCTAAACTGAAGGACAAATTGCATTTCCGCCCAGCAGAATTAACGCTCTGGAGTGGTGCGAGTGGTGCAGGTAAAAGCCAATTATTATCAGACTGTATTCCCCATTGGATTGCACAAAAGAGTCGCCTTTGCTTAGCTTCTCTAGAAATGAAAGGAGAACAATCACTTCGCCGTTTAACCAAACAAACGGGCGGCTTAGAACAGCCTACAAAAGAAACGATTGAACGGATTCTTCATTTTTTAGACGAAGGGCTTATTCTTTATGAGCATGTTGGCAAATCGAGCGTAGATACCTTGCTTGAAGTCTTTGACTATTGCCGTGCGCGCTATGGCTGCGATCAATTTATCATCGACAGTTTGATGCGGCTTGGCATTGCCTCTGATGATTATGCAAGACAAGAACAAGCGGTTTATAAAATGGTTGATTGGGCTGTTTTAAACAGTGTGCATATTCACCTTGTCGCCCATGCCCGCAAAGGCGGTCTGGATAAAGATATCCCCAGCACAGAAGACATTAAAGGCGCCTCAGAAATTGGTGCCAATGCCTTTAACATCATCACCATTTGGCGCAATCGGTCGTTGGAAGATAAAATCTTTGCCGCCTCTCTAGCACAAGAAAAAGCAGATTTAGCAAAACGCCCAGGCGTTATTATGAATATTGCCAAACAACGTTCTGGTGATTTTGAAGGCAAAATAGGGCTTTGGTTTGATCCCCAAACCTACCGCTATCGCTGTTCTTTTGAACAATCATTCCCTCGACGTTATCTGTAATACCCCATAAACCCCACTCTCTTTAAAAACGCCTCCGCCTTCACACGCGCACGCCTTGCTCCCACAGAAACAACAGGAAGGATCAATCCACAAATAATGAAAAACACCCAATCCTTCGCAAACCAAAGCCAGCTCAACCCTAGATTCTCTGCTCCCAAAGGCAAACAAAAAAGGATCGCTCCAGCAATGGCGCAAAACACCACCCCCTTCAATAACCACAAACAACGCGTCACCACTCCATCTTGTCGCCCTCTCATATGCAAAATCAAGAACCACTCCAACAGTGCAGCAAACACGATCCCTATCAAGGACAATAGTCCCCACGGTATGTCCATACTCTCCATCCCCAAAAGAGCTAAAAAAAGGACGACTCCTAAAATACCGTAAAACAGCACTTCCTTCAAAAAGAGGGAAACACCAAAAATACAATAAAACGCCGCCCGCCACCACGGAATATCGAAGCGCTTGGAAACTTTATAAGTACAAATAACGACAACAATAAAAAGGTAGGAAACCACCAACAACAGCAAAAAAACACCAGCTACCTCAAAAACCAAGCCCATAGAACACGCGCACACCTTGCTCCCTCACAAACAAAAGGAAGGGTAAATCCAAAAATGAATAAAAACACCCAATCCTTCGAGAACCAAAGCCAGCTCAACCCTAGATTCTCTGCTCCCAGACGGGTAAAACAAAGGAGAGTACCCAAAATGCAGGAAAACAGCACAAAATTCAAAGCACGCAACGACCTCTGTAACACCGTATCACTTTGCTCGCGTATAAAGAACCCCAAGAGCACTTTCAACAATACAGACAAGATCAATCCCTTTAAGAATACCGCCCTTATGCTATCCATATCTCTGACACCCACAGCAGCAAACCACAGGATAAAGCCCATCATACAACAAAACATAACCGCCTTTAAGAACACTTGCCAAGCAACAGGCATGCTCTTGACGCCCAGATGCACCAAACCAAGGACAGTTGCAAAAATGCAAGAAAACACCGCCCCCTTCAAGAGCAGCTCCCCGTCAACAGCGCGCCTGCCCACGCCCACATAAATAAAACCAAGGTAGGTGGCAACAACGCCATAAAGCACCACCCATCTCCAAAACATCCACCCTGTAACAGAGCGACGCTTTGCTCCCACATAAATAAAAATCAAGGCCAGAGCAAAAAAGCAGAAAAACCCCAACAACAGCCAAAACATCAAATCGTTCGACATCAAATACCCCTCACAGAAAGAACATCAAAGACCACGCCCGTGGGGAAGAGAAATGCTCATTCTTTTTAAGCCCCCCAACAGTACACGCACACACCGTACCCCCTCCAAAGCAAAAAAAGGAACAAGTCCAACAACGCAGCAAAACACCAGAAACTTCAAAAACATGTCCCGCGCAACCACCATACGCCCCGCTCCTTTATTAAGTAAAAATCAGAGACCATGCCAAAAATGCAGCAAAACATCAATCCTTTGCAAAGAATGAAAGCCTAAAACCAAGACGCTTTGCCCCTAGACAAATAAGCCCAAGGATAAGACCAAAGACAACGCCAAAAAGAATGTGGAAGACCCACTTGTTTGAGAACCACAACCAAGTCAAACCAAAGTGCTCAGCTTGCCCATAAACAAACTTAGAGACAGCGATAATAATGAAGCTCAACGCCAAATTTTTTAAAAAAGCCTTCCTTGTAACCCCGAAAAACCTTATTCCCGCATAAATAGAAACAAAGACAAGAGCAACAAAGCAGAAAAGTGCCAACCACTGCAAAAACATCAAATCGTTCGACATCAAATACCCCTCACAGAAAGAACATCAAAGACCACGCCCGTGGGACAGAAAAATGCTCATTTTTTTAAGCACCACCCCAACAGTACACGCATACAGCGTACCCCCCTCCAAAGCAAAAAAAGGAACAAGTCCAATAATGCCCGCAAACACCCCATTGTTAAAGATCACAAACCAGCGACCCCCCATATGCTTGGCTCCGTTATATGCCAATCCAACAACAGCTCCAACAACGCAGCAAAACACCAGCCCCTTCAAAAACATGTCCCGCGCAACCACCATACGCCCCGCTCCTTTATTAAGTAAAAATCAGAGACCATGCCAAAAATGCAGCAAAAGATCAATCCTTTGCAAAGAATGAAAGCCTAAACCCAAGACGCTTTGCCCCACGATAAATAAGACCAAGGATAAGACCAAAGACAACGCCAAAAAGAATGTAAAAGACCTAACTGTTTGAAAACCACACCTGAGCCAAACCAAAATGCTCAGCTTGCGCATAAACAAACTTAGAGCTCACGCCAACAAAGAATGCAAGCACCCCACTCTTAAAAAAGTCCTTCCTTGTAACCCCGAAAAACCTCATTGCCGCATAAATAGAAACAAAGACAAGAGCAACAAAGCAGAAAACCCCAACCACGGCAAAAAAACCAAATCATGCGGCATCAATATCCCCCACAGCAGTAAAATTAAAGGTAACGCCCATCATGCAAAAAAAATGCCAATCCTTTCAAGAAGCAAATCCACGCGAGACAATACACTTTTCTCCCATACAGCCTCCCCTATAAACCCCTCTCCTATAAAACGATGACAACACCCACAGAAAGCGACCCCTCACCCTTTTTTTGAAACTTCCCCTCACGCAAAAAGCAGACATAAAAACGTATCCCTCAACAAGCATACAACAGCACAATCCCGTTTCTTTGCATAAACATAAAGAAGCAAAATTAAAATTTTTAAGGAGATGCTATGACCCATAAGCAGAAAAAAAATATGCAAACCTGCCCGCTTAATCATCAAAATCAAGAAAAGCACATTGGTCATTTAAAGACGCAAGAAATCCCTGTTGAAACGCGTAATCCTTATTTTAAACCCAATCATCGAGAAAGTTCCAGCAACCCGCGCACCATCAATGCCATTGCCAATGCACAAAGCCATCCCATTGCACTTTTATATGCGAAAGGACATCTCAGCAAAGCCCAATATAAAGCGGCAGAACGTTTTTATTTTTACTGGCGTCAAAGCCAAGCCGATCTCCACATGAGCCTTGACTACACCCGTGAAAAGGTTTCCTGTAGCCAAGGGTACATACACCCCATTGAACGTCAAATAGAAGCCTCCAATCATTTAAGAACAATCAAAGTTCAACTGGGTATTCTTGGCTATTCACTGCTTGAACGCGTTATTGGCCATGGACAAGCGATAAAAGAATTAAGTTCTTCAAAACGCAAACAAAACTCCCTTGCCGATCATTTACGAGATTGTTTAGACTTGCTCGCATTTCATTGGGGATATGCAAACCATAAACATTTTGAATAATCCCCCTCCTCGCCATTTTAAGCGGCCTCCCATGTTGCCCCCGCCCCTCTAAAGAAACCTCCCCCACACGGGCTCAAGCATTGAGCAGCTCTCGCCCCCATTTTCATTACCTTGCCCCCCACACCCAAAAGGACAATACTTCACCCCCCACACATACTTAAGATACACCCCACACTCTTAAAAAAAAAGCCTTCCCCCATATCAGTCCTATAATCATGAGGGGCTCTTAATTCGTTTTTGATTGAAGAATATTATCAAGATGCTTGCATGTATCATAATATTTTTAAATATAGTTTAATTAATATCGAGTCTTAAAACAAATATTCAATTGAAAAAAGTGTTAAGTTTTAATGCAAAATGACAAAATTTTTTGTAAAAAGTATTTTTTATATTGCTATTTTTTCAATTCTCTGCTAATTATAATGTGGTAGGTTCTTTAAGTATGATTTTTTGTATTTAGTACGGCCTTTTGAATTTATTCTTTTTTGACACGTCCTGCGAGTCAATGTTAAAATTCTCCTGCTCTTTGCTCCTCTAATTGCGACGGAGGACTTTTTTTTATAACTGTACTTTTTTATGACTGTATTGTCTTAAATCACTTCCTTATGAGCTTTGTTATATTCCTCCATAAGGTCTACCCGCAAAATAGATCATTCTTTTGTCAAATTGACTTGCGTTTCATTCTCAAAGAACAAAGATTCTTAACTCAATCTGATTTACAAACAGCTTGGATACACTTCTCTCTTGGCTTCCATTTCCTCTTGGTTTCCATTCAGGGATTTTCAGCTAAACTCAAGGCGCAACAGAAGCTTGCTCTGTCTTAAAGATTCACCACGCCCTTAAAAAAACACTTAAAACATATCCAAAGAAGCCTGCTTCATATCACCAAACTTCAAATGACAGTGTTTTACGACATAACAGAATGACTTAACTACTGGATAACTTTCTTTATCGCATAGTCCACCAACAGGTTGATGTATCACGGTAATACTTTGATTTATAATAATAATTTCCAGTTATCCATATAAAATTAAGAGACCCGGATATCATAGGGATTCTCTCATTTCAAATTTATTTCATGTTGCATCAATCAACACCTTGTCTTTTCCACATTACAAACATGAGAGACATATGAAATAAAACACTAGCAAGATAAAGAATCAAAATGCCTCTTATGAACACGCTCAAGAGCCAAAGGCTGTCATCACATGAGGCGCGAATAGTATGATAGTGCAGGCTTTCCCCTTATGAGATTTTAAAGAAGGGCTTATCCACTTCGCAAGAGATTTCTCCATTATCCCATTCATCAATATCCCCATTCATCAACATCCCCATTCATCAACATCCCCATTCATCAACATCCCCATTCATCAACATCCCCATTCATCAACATCATTGTGATGATAAGACAACATAATGTTTTTTAAACAAGTACGTAAATGTGCAACACAAATATATTCTATTTAGAACATTCTGTTTTACATGATTCGCGTAAAACCCCATTAAAAACAAAATCCCCCATTAAAAACAAAATCTCTATGAGAAAAAATCTAAAGCGTGAGGATAAAAACATGAAGCAAGCGTGATTCCATTCAGCTATTGCTCTTTAACCGTCAAACCAAATAAAAATAGATCCGGCCAAATAAAAATAGATCCGGAAAGTATGTTAATCTTCCTACCTTAAGAGATAAGCTAAGAATATAGACAACATCTCTCCTAACATTCCCCTTTTTCTAGCATCGCGTAAGAATCAAAAGTTATACAGCTTATTTTGTCATATTATAAAGCACTGTTTTTTTAAGGCGGTATTGAAGCAGTTAAAACAATTGAAGTGTTTAGCCAACGCCATTAGCAAAGCTAAAAAAACAAACTGTTGAAAAGCCGTGCATATCTTGTGTAAACACAAAAAAAACAAGAAAAAGGCACAAAAATATCTTAATTTTTATAAAAATGCTCAGCGTCTTTTACGATTGTATTGACGAACAACCCTTATCACATAATCATCTTAAATATTGAGAATAAAGAATGAATAGCCCTCGCAAATACAGCAACCTATCAATAAAAATATAAAAACAAATCTTTTGGTTATCTCTGTTTCTTATGGAATATGCCTTTCCCTATGGATGCACTTTAGCCTCCAAAGAGTGCATTCAATCCATGGAAAGGATGCACTCCAGCCCTTAAAGAGTGCATCCTTCCCCTCAACGGAAACTGCCGAACCCTCATAAAGGCAGTATCCAATCCATAAGAGGATGCACTCTAGCCCTCAAAAAGAGTGCACCCTTCCCCTCAACGGATACCGCCGAACCCTCATAAAGCAGTATCCAATCCATAAAAGGATGCACTCTAGCCCTCAAAAGAGTGCATCCTTCCCCTCAACGGATACCGCCGAACCCTCATAAAGCAGTATCCAATCCATAAAAGGATGCACTCTAGCCCTCAAAAAGAGTGCATCCTTCCCCTCAACGGATACCGCCGAACCCTCATAAAGCAGTATCCAATCCATAAGAGGATGCACTCTAGCCCTCAAAAAGAGTGCATCCTTCCCCTCAACGGAAACCGCCAAACCCTCATAAGGCAGTATCCAATCCATAAGAGGATGCACTCCGCCTTCAAAAGAGTGCATCCTTCCCCTCAACGGAAACTGCCAAACCCTCATAAGGCAGTATCCAATCCATGAGAGGATGCACTCTAGCCCTCAAAAAGAGTGCATCCTTCCCCTCAACGGAAACTGCCAAACCCTCATAAGGCAGTATCCAATCCATGAGAGGATGCACTCCGCCTTCAAAAGAGTGCATCCTTCCCCTCAACGGATACCGCCGAACCCTCATAAAGGCAGTATCCAATCCATGAGAGGATGCACTCTAGCCCTCAAAAGAGTGCATCCTTCCCCTCAACGGAAACTGCCAAACCCTCATAGGCAGTATCCAATCCATGAGAGGATGCACTCTAGCCCTCAAAAAGAGTGCATCCTTCCCCTCAACGGAAACTGCCAAACCCTCATAAGGCAGTATCCAATCCATGAGAGGATGCACTCTAGCCCTCAAAAGAGTGCATCCTTCCCCTCAACGGAAACTGCCAAACCCTCATAAGGCAGTATCCAATCCATGAGAGGATGCACTCTAGCCCTCAAAAAGAGTGCATCCTTCCCCTCAACGGAAACTGCCAAACCCTCATAAGGCAGTATCCAATCCATGAGAGGATGCACTCTAGCCCTCAAAAGAGTGCATCCTTCCCCTCAACGGATACCGCCGAACCCTCATAAGGCAGTATCCAATCCATAAGAGGATTCACTCCGCCTTCAATAGAGTAAATCCTTCCCTTCAAAGGTTTTACTCAATTTTCATCGCATCTCATTTTTATGAACCCTCATTTTTATGAATCCTTGGTCAAAGGCACAAAAGGAAGTTTTCTAGCGACTGCCGTATCACCCATCTTATGGGATTCCACTTGCCTACAGAGCTTTCAAACCTTTTTACGCCTTCATAAAATCGAATCTAAAAGAATTCATTAAGGCAATTAAGGGTAAATTTTGTCAAAATGTAGACAAAGTTTATTCTTTTTTGTGATTGTTGTATTTTTACTATAGTTATTTAAATCGAATTTATATATGATACGTATCGATATTTATTTATCGAAATAAATATAGGAGAAAAACTATGAATATCAGATATTTTTTCATAGCGGGGGCTATCACAAGTGGTTTAGCTCTCGCGATTCAAAAATCTGATCGTATAGTCAATAAACAGCCCTCTCCTATTGTTGCACCTTATACTATTGAGAAAACAAATTTACAGTTTGTTAAACAAGTAAGGGACACATCGGATACATTGAATATACTGAGAGTCAGTAATAGAAGCGCATCAGAACAAGCATCAATAAACGATATATACGAGAAAGGAAAAAGTTTATTGAATGCAATAGCTAGTTTTTTAGGATCAATTATTATATATTTCATACAACTTGTTTCTACTAGAGTATAAGATACAAAAAGTTCTTAAAGTAAAGTTATATACATTTTGTATATATTGTAAAACTTAAATAAAAAGGCCCTTTTTAAATGGGGCCTTTTTTAGTTTAATTTTTATTGTGTTTTTATTTTTATTGGCCAAATATCACTGCCTTCAAAAATGCCATTTTTTGCCTTCCTCTCCCCTCAAATGACAAAGTCTCTAACCCTTAAAGCTCCCCCATAGGCTCTAACCCTTAAAGCTCCCCCCATAGCGCTTTAATCAATGAGAAGCCGCAATTCCTTTTATTCTTCTTGTTCTTCCCAAAAATTCCTCTGTTTTCAAGAAAATGACCATGCATCCCCTACATCATCGGATTGGCTTACAGATCTCCATGAAGCAGACTGAAAAACACAAAAATACCATATAAATTTTTGTATCAAGATCACCATACTGAAACGTTGTTGCAGCTTAACAAGCGCTGCTTCATTGGCAAGAACTTCTTAAAGACAAAAAACACCTCAAAGGAAAAAGACCCTAACACTGCTCAAAAATGCCATTTTTGCCTTCCTCTCCCCTCAAATGACAAAGGCTCTAACCCTTAAAGCTCCCCCCATAGCGCTTTAGTCAATGGACCTTTCCCTCATACCGCTTGAATAAGGCACTTGAATAAGCGATAATTTATGAGCATTTTCTAACAAAACAACAGAACAGTCTTAAAGAAGAGAGTAGAATTTATAATTGATTTTTCCCCCTATTCTTGAGGATCAAGCCATTTCCAGTCTATTTTTTAAAATCTTGGCTATTATTCTTGATTTTTTGAGCCCTTTATTTGGCTCTGGTAAGAAAGATGTGAAAGCGTCTCAATCATGGCGCTTTCACATCTTTTAAATAAGAGTGCTTTCCTTCAACAGGAGAGTACAACACTAATCAATTTTTATATCCATAAATGCAGGTTCACCATCTTTAATATAAGTAATATCAGGAGCATGTTTTACCCCCTCTGCTTCAAACACGAACTGTTCATCACTCACATCAAATCCTTGTTCCCTTAATTCTTGTTTTTTCTCCTCGACTAATTTTTTATGAAAAGCACGTTTTTGATTACACGTATTAGGGGATCTCACTCTGAAAAGCTGATAGTCCATGGCTATGGACCACTTCTCAGCAACCCGTTCCAGTAGATCGTAACTGAACTTTCCTTCCCTTTTCACTTCTTGAGCGATCACCATCGCGCGTTCCAAATGGACTTTTTCAATGGTTTCATCAAAGCCAAGCTTCTCCCCTGCCGTAAAACTTTCGTCATAAGAAGCTAAAGTCTCAACATCGCCAAGTAAGGCAAGAGCAGCAAGATGCAGCAAAGCATAAGGTGCAAGCTCTATGTCATCATTCGTTGCCCAAGATAAAGAGTCTTTTTCCCAAGGGGGAATACCATATTGAGAGCGAAACATTTCATGCAAAGAATCATCTTCCATTGTCCATTTTAAAGTTTTATCGAGTGCTTTCTTTAAAAGCTGGACGCTCACTTTTTCTTCAAAAATTTCCAATCCATTGGGTACAAAATTCATAAATACCGTTGGCACAACCCCAGAATTATGAGGATTAATCGTCTGACAAGCCGCCGCAAAAATACCGCTCATAATTAAAAGTCCGCGATCAAAAGGCGAAAATTCTTCCACTCGTTTCTCGTTATAGAGAAACTGCACTTCACGATCTGGTAAAAAGAGGGTTGCCAAATAATCTCCCTTTCCCTCGATTTCCACCGACCATCCCAAGCTTTTTAAAAGCCCTGTTGCACTTTCTATCGTGAGAATTTCATCATCATCATAATCGGCAGAGAACTCTTTTTCCTTTAGTTGCAAACGCCTCTTCTGCACCACAGCTTCATCTTTCCAAAACTGCTGCGTTGCAAGATCATTTTCTTTAAGCACTCTTTCCAGCTCGCCTTTCACTTGGAAATTCATTTTCATCCGTTTGAAGACAGAGGTATAAAGAGCTAAAATAAGCATGATAATGATCATGCAAATAACAATCATCACCCAGAATCCGGGATCTAATAAAAATACGACTATAGGATCACTGTTCATTTTTCCCCTCTCAGTCTTTAAAAAAGCCCGTGCGACAGAGAGCTTATGTGCTCTCGCACAGAGATTGCTTCTTCTAGTTTCTGAATATTTTTTCGCAACTCACCCGTCACTTTGGTGCGAAGCCGTAACATAACCGGAATAAAAATAATAACACAAACCGTTATGATGTCCGTTGTTTTAAAGAGAACGGCATGCACAACATATTGCCACCCTGTCAGCTGCCAATTCAATACACCTGGTATTTCTAGAACCATTTTCCACATGATAATGAGAACCGCAATAGCAAAGATAATTTTATAATCCTTTGCTGAGAGCAACACGTGCTGGAGCGAAAAAGAATGCGCTCCTTTATGCGTTTCTTGCTCTGATGCCCAATTTTGCTCCTTCATGTATTCCCCTCTCACTCTTTGAAAAGACCCGTGCGACAGAGAGCTATTTGCTATCACACAGAGATTGCCTCTTCTCGTTTCTGGATTTTTTTCCAATTTACGCATTATGATGATGCAAAACCCAAATACCACCGGAATAAAGAAAAGTACACAGACCATTATGGTTTGCGTCATAATAAAAATTATAATATTCCTGCTACCTTGCCACCCTCTTACCTTCCTCACATTGCAAACAATAAAGATTTTCAAACCGTACCAATCTATAAACAATAGTCACAATTCAGCTTTTTCTTCCCAAAAATTCTCTTATTTTCAAGAAAATCACCCTGCAACCCCACTTCAATAGGATTCATTTCAAAGCTTGAATGAACAAGGCTCCTAAAAATACGAAAACAACCCATATACCGCGCACCCCTACAAGCAAAACCGTTCCTTCCTCACGCCTCAAACGATAAAGTAAGTCCCAAGCACTCACTCTAGGCTCTAAACCCCAAGGGCTCTTATTCCCTTAAATCAATACTAATCCATAATCGGCTTTTCTTTCACTCAATGCCACCCTCAACACTGCTCCTTAGAGCAAGGTTTACGGACACCTCATGAAAGAGCACCAAAAAATATCAGAGGCAAAATGGTATAGAGAGCAATCCCTATAAAGGCTGAATCTCTCATAATTTCTTCATTATTTTTTCCCTCTCATGACTTCTCAAACGCTGTATCCTGTTCTTGCAAGACGTTTTTCAGTTCTTTTCTTAAGCAGCAATACGTTCTCACCTGCTTAAAGACACCATAATAAAGTTGTAAAATCATCATAGGAATACAAGCAACCCACAGTGTCACGAACAGAAGCACGAGACCGAATATTGTAACAAGAATATCACTCCATTTTTCTCTATCGCCTTTTTTATACCAATCCTTTTGATCGGTTATTTTACCCCGTTGCTGGTTTATTTCTTTCAATTTTTGAGTATTTTTTCTCAACAAAAGCCACAATGTTATGAAGAGTATGTACAGAACTGGAAACAAGACCCAAACACACACTATAATAACTTTCCAAAACGCATACAGAGAGAGAAAAAGAGGTGTATCCCACCACCCTGTCCGTTCCCCATTGCTACCCAAGGATAGGAGAAAGAAAATCTTGTTCCACAACTCAAGAGAAAAAAATGCTGTACTCTTTGCTATCCAAGGATGAGAGAGAGAGAATCCTGTTCCATAGCTCAAGAAAGAAAATCCTGTTCCATAGCTCAATAATGAGAGAGAGAAAACAAATGACAACATGCTCTCGCACAGAAAAATAATCTTTCTCGAAAAAATGGCGCAGTCCATTATAAAATGCTGAATTTTTCCCCTTCATTGCTCTTCCTTTTTTTATGAAAAACGCATTTCTTTATCTCATGCCCGCTCTTTTAAGAACCACGAAAAGTGCGATGCATGGCGCTTCCCTTGTTTTCAACAAAAACCCCCAACTTTCTAAAAGCGCGGTTACTCTTCCCAATGATTAAGAGCATCCTCCTCATTACAAACGAAAATAGGCTCTCCTCTTTGTCTAATGATTCTTCAACCATCCCCTCTTTCTTGTGTCACGAGCTTCCAAACATTGCCTCTTCCCCCTCACGATAGCTACAAAAGCGCCTTGTCACTCTCTTTATCTTACGCGTTTTAATGCCCGTCTCACTTTACGATACGTTCTCACCTGCTTGAAAACAAAATAGTAAAATTCTAAAATGAGCATGACAACACCCGCAGGAAAAAAGGCCTCTAGCAGAAATATCAACCAAAAGTATACAATAAAAAAACTGCTTATTTTTTCTCTATTGTTTTTTACCGGATTATTTTGTTGATCGGTTGTGTGACCCCGTTGCTGGATAACCTCTTCTAACTGCTGAATCTTTTTTTTCAACAAATACATTAAGATGAGATAAAGCACCAATAAAACAGGCATCAAGGCAACAACAACCACCATGATAACTTCACGCAGCACAAAAAGCGCCAAAAGAGTGCTATCCTGTGATACACTCAACGGCCACTTGACTTCTAATGGGATCAAAAGAGCTTTATAACCTATCCCAATAAGGATAGAAATAAGACAAATAATCATATGATCTTTATAAGAACGAAATGATTTTCCAAAAAAAGAGAGCACCGTTTGTTATAAAATGTGGAATTTTCCCCCTTCATTTGCTCTTCCCTTTTATGCAACTGTTTGTCCCTAACTTTATAACGACACGCATAATCTCTCAAAGCACAATTGCATCCATTATCGTCAAACAGAACACCCCAGAAAATACTCGTATTGCATATTCATGTTGCCAATAGTTTTGCCAATTCACGTGCTTGTTTTAAAGAAATCTCTCAACACTTGCAAACCAACGCGCATCACCCCCATTTCATGAACAGCCCCCATGAAGGGGATAACAATAGCGCTCCCATGAATATATCCCCTTACTATAAACTCTATCACCACCATTGTTTCAATAAAAAATGTAATCCGGCACCATTCATATACGCCCCCTGCGGCCTCTACAATAGCCTTACCCTCCCTTGCAACAAGCTACGCCATAACTCGTTCCTCAACACGGACAACCCCATTAGCCTAAGGCTCCCTGCAACAACCCCACCCCTGCCGCAAAAACAGCCCTATCTAGCTTCTACGATAGCCTTTATTCCTTGAAAAGACAGAAGCATTTTTATTCTTTTCTCAATTGTTTTCGGACCCCCCACTTAAGACATGAAAAAAGGAACTTCCATTGATTTGCAAATGATCGCGCAATAAGAGCATTTGAAATGAGAAAATCTTACAACTTTCTTATTCCAATTAAAAAGGATCAATGATCATTATAAATCAAAATATGACGATATATTCCATTTTTCGTTGGGGATCTTGCAAGCCAATAGCTTAGAATATATTCATAAAAGCGCTTCTAAGACAGAGAGACAGCCGCAATTCTTGAGATCAAGCATTTTAATATTAATGAAAGCACTAACATTCCCTTGCAAATTTGAGGTGTTGTTTTGTCAACAATCTTGTTAGCATGGATTGATTCTATAACTATGCGATATCAGCACAATTGCTCTTTATAAACAGCATTGATACGCGCCATTTTACTCACACTTCTTTATAAGCCTTGCGTTATAGGCTTGTGGGGAAAAGATAAAGGAGAATCCTGTTGAATATAGCAATTATTTTGGGGTCTGTGCGTCAACCTTCCTTAACAAGAACTTTAGCCAATTATTTAGCGGATTGCCTCATAAAGCGGGGTGCATCACTTCAGTGGGTTGATTTGCGTGAACAGCCCTTGCCGATGACAGATCCCGATTATCATCAGCGGGTAGAGGCTAATCCAAGTGCTGCGGTCCGTGAGTTTGTAAAAACTATTGCAGCGGCTGATGGCGTTATTCTAGCAAGCCCCGTTTATCAAGGGTCTTATTCGGGTGTTTTAAAAAAATGCTCTTGATAATTTGAGCTATAATGCCTTTTTAAATAAACCTGTTGGGCTTATCTCTCATGGGAGTACGGCCAAAAAATGCGCACAACCGTGTGAGCATTTAGTTCCGGTGGTGCACACGCTTTATGGTTATACACTCCAATGTCAAATCGCCTCTTCCAACGAAGATTTTTCCTCAGATGATGAAGGTCGTACTTGGAAAGTTACAAGTGAAGAGGTACAAACACGTTGTGAAAGACTTGCTGATGAAATGTACACATTTTTAAAGCAAAGAGGTGGGATTTAAAGTAATAAGGGAGGGGGCATGAAAAAAAAGGATGCGCACTATCGTTATTTAGTGGTAGGGGGCACAGGGATGCTTGCCCCTTTGTATCAATCACTAAAGCCGCAAGAAGTGATTATTGCTGCACGCTTTCTTTCCCATAAAGTCCAGCTTGAGGCATTGCACAACAAACAGTTGTGTGTGTCGTTGGATTATGATTGTGCGGCATCAAAGGCGCAATTTTTAGAAGCTGTGAAGCAATGGCATGATCTAAAATATTGCATATTATGGATTCATTCGCCCGCCTATGCATTTTCTTGCGCATTAATTGAGCAGTTGGCTCTTTTGCCTAAACCGCCATGTATTCTTCATATTTTTGGTTCCAACATGCATGATCAAATGATCCTCGAGTGCGCGCGCAAAAACAAGGTTGATTTTATCCCCATTCAATTAGGACAAAAAACAACGCCCAAAGGTTTACGATGGCTGACCCATAAGGAGATAAGCCAACAGGTACTGGATGCCATAAAAAAACATATGAATAAACAAAACTTATGATCAATACCTCTGCTTTGCAAAGAAGCAGTGCCCCTTCAATCTCTATCCATACCCGAACACCCTCTTGAATAGCCCATACTCTCTTACATCATAGGCTTTGAGAACGAACAATCCCCTCCCTTACGCCTCTAAACAGCATGCCTATATCAACAGCTCCAAAACCAAACGTTTTTCTAACCCTTCTCACACGGGCTTATCCCCCTCTCACAACCATCACAGCCCTTGACCAACCACACACCCTATTACAGTTACACGTTTTTACGATTTTGCAAATTCACAGAAAACAACAAAACTGCCGATAAACCGCCCCATTAAAGCCTATACAAGCCTATTACAAACCTATCATCAGCCTATTCATTGCCAACAGCCCTTTTCCCCCAGAGATCAGCGTAAAATGAGAAAAACAATCGATGCCCTCCTCCCAAGCCGTGAAGCAATGGCATGATCTAAAACTTACGCCTCCCCCATGACACCAGCGCGCCCTCCATTCCTCCATTCCAATTTTGACGCATTTCACAATCCAGCCCCTCCATTGGCACCCTCTTTACCCCAACCACCTCAAAACCCTCACAGCTTTTCACCAACCACACATCTGCGCCTTTACAGTTCCACGTTTTTACGATTTTGCAAATTCACAGAAAACAAGCAAACTTCCGATAAACCGCCCCATTAAAGCCTATACAAGCCTATTACAAACCTATCATCAGCCTATTCATTGCCAACAGCCCTTTTCCCCCAGAGATCAGCGTAAAATGAGAAAAACAATCGATGCCCTCCTCCCAAGCCGTGAAGCAATGGCATGATCTAAAACTTACGCCTCCCCCATGACACGAGCACTACATGCGCTTTTTCAGCGCTGCGTTTAATTGTTTGGTAACCTTGTAATACGAGATCAAACGCTTGATAAAAGAAATATACAGTGCCACAATGGGTATTGTTAAGAAAAAATCAAAAACACCCCCCAGCAGAATGATCAAAATCACCGTCCAAAATGCCGCTATTTCGTAATGCATTTTATCCCCTTCCCTTTATAAATTGATTGATTGGGTTGCTTCAGTCACTTCTTCCAATTGCTGAATTTTCTTTTTCAACCGATGAGTTAAAATTTCACGAAGGATCACAACAACAGGGATCGTTGCAAAAATACATACCGATAAAAAAAACCAGAAAAACAAGAGAATGATAATATATTCAAATCTGCTCTCATCTACCTTAGCAGCTATCCCTTTAGAGAAAATCACATAGACATAAGCTTTGAAAAACATAATGATGAAAGAGAGGCATGCGTGGAGGATATAATCTTTGCGTGAAAAAGCGAGCCATTTTTTTAACGAATAGAAACTTATCTGTGTTTCTAGTGCTAAGTTTTGCGGCACTCTCTCTTTTTCTTTTCCGCTTTTTTCAAAGAAACAAAAACGCTGTGGATGTTCTTTCATCAAACGTCTTTGTTTTTTCACTCTGTAATAGAGCCTCAAACGCTTGATTAAAGAATAATAAGGCACCACAATAATCATATTCACAAAAATGGCAAAAACTGTAACTGCATTTAGAAGAAAATATCCAACCGGCAGAAACAAAATAAAAAACGCGATCTCACCCCTCATGCGTATAACCTCATTGATTAATCTCTTGCTGCTTTATTTTTTCTTTTAGTTTTTTCTTTATTTTTTCCAATTTACGCTCTTTAAAACGACAAATCCCCCACAAAATAGGAAGGGGTGTGAGAAGACAAAACCATATCAACACTGGTAAGAGAAAAATAAGAGAACCAATTTCTTCCCATCTTGTCCATTGCAACGGCTGTACCAGAGATTTTGCACCCGCAGGAACTTCTAAAGCCATCATGATAAGGCATGTACAAAACATGATAAAAAAGCGGCACCCTATTATTTTACACCTTCCCACCCCTTTACGCCTTTCCACTGAAGACACCATAAATTTTCTAAATGAAAAGAAAGACTCTTCAAATGTTGCTTTTTTCTCCTGCATTGTTCCCCTCTGCTTTTACGCTTCGCGCTTTTTACGCATTATTTTTAGGTTTAAGCTCTTTTTAACTTATCTAAACTCTTTATTTTTCTCAATAAATTTTTTCATCAATCCTAATTTCTACATCCATATATTCTAACTCCCCATCCTTTATGTAAAGAATATCGGGACGATAGTTTTTTCCATCAACCTCACAAATCGCGTCCTTTTCGTAAACAAAATATCCCTGTTGCCTTAATTCTTCTCTTTTTTCCTCGATCAATTTTTCATAAGAATCTCTTCTTCTATTGCACAAACTGGGATCTGTAGCTCTAAAATATTCATAGCTCTCTACCTCCATGGAAAAATCCTTTGCCGCCTGTTGAAGCAAATCGTAACTGGGTTGCTTTGTCTTTTCTACCGCCTGAGCAATCACCATTGCGCGTTCCAGATGCTCCTCTTCGATGCTTGCCTCAAAGCCCAGCTTCTCACCTTCCATAAAGCTTTTCTGATAAGAGTGTAAGGTTTCAACATCACCCATCAAAGCCAGAGCCGCAAGATAACGCAGGGAATAAGAAGCCAACCGAGAGACCACAGTTTTGTTTTCCCAAGGCAGGATTCTATATTGAGAGTGAAGCATCTTGCCAAGATCAACCTCAGTCATTGCCTCATCTAAAGCTTTCTCGAGTACACGGCGTAAACATCCAACGCTTACCTTTTCTTCAAAAATTTCCAACCCCTTCACATCAAAACTCAATTCAAGAGCAATCAAGCCTCCAGAATTATAAGGGTCTATTGTTTGGCAAGCCGCCGCATGGATACCAGAAACCACTGCAATTGCACAATCAAATCGCGGATACCCCTTCTCAGCATTATAAAGAAACTGCACTTCACGATCTGGTAAATAATAGGTGGCCAAATGATCCCCTTTTCCCTCAATTTCCACCTTCCACCCCAAACTCTTTAAAAGCGCCGTTGCACTTTCCATCGTTAAGATTTCCTCATCAGAAAGAGAAAACTCTTTTTCCTCAGATAACGGCTTAATCATCGGCGTTGCTCCACTAGACGGCTCAAAAGCGACAGGTTGTTCAAGCACGCGGCTTAATTCTTTTGTCACTTGGCAATACAGTCTCACCCGCTTGAAAGTAGAGTAATACAATGCCCAAATAAACATCATGACCACAGCAGAAAGCAGCGTGAAAAGCGTCAAGCCCACACCCCACGAGAGTACAACAACAATATCCATTATTTTAATATCTATCATTTTCCCTGCCCCTTCATGCGCTGTTTTGTTGAGAAGCGGTTTTTCTCCGCTTCCAGATTGCTTGCTCCAACATATCGATCTTTTCTTTCAACAGAACCGTGAAAATGATACGAACCACAAAGGCAACAGGGATGAACAAAAAAATAAACCATGATATAAGCTCCATAATTAACGAGAGAGCTGCCACGACATCCCCTTCCCACTCCGCCAACTTCCACCCAAGCAACATGGGTACGAAGCGAAGAGCCATTCTTAAAGCTGCCACAATGAAAGCAATACAAAAGATGACTTTATAATTTTTGCGTGTCAGAAACGCTTCTTCAAGCGCAAAAGACCGTGGTTCTTTATCCAATGGTGAATTTTTTCCATTGCCCCTCATTTTTTATCCCTCATTTGTTTCAATTTCTAAGTCATTTTCATGAACCGAAGCTTTCGTCCTCACAATGAATGAGGGTTCATCAATATCAAGCGCTTGTATCCCTCATCTTTTATAAAGACAATATCAGGGGTGCATTTTTTTCCATCACCTTCAAACATCGCACGAATAGAAGGTCTCTCCTACAACGCATGAGAATATATAAAGACCAGTATTCATTTTCTGCCCTCCCTTCACGCGCTGTTTTGTTGAGAAGCGGTTTTTCTCTGCTTCCAGAGTGCTTGATCCAACTTATCAATCTTTTTTTTCAACAAACGCGTAAAGATGATGCGGACCACAAAGGCAACAGGAATGAGCACAAAAAGAAGCATTGATATAAAACCCAATATTAATGTTAAAATGAACAGGATATAATTCGACCACACTGTCAAATCCCACTCAAAAAATATAACGAGTGCCACTTTAAAAGCGGTAATAATGAAAGCAATGCAAAAGATGACTTTATAATTTTTGCTTGTCAAAAACGCTTCTTCCAGCGAAAAAGACCGTAACTCTTCATCCAATGATACATTTTTTCCATTGCCCCTCATTTTTTATCCCTCATTTGTTTCAATTTTCAAGCCATTTTCATGAACCGAAGCTTTCGTCCTCACAATGGATGAGGGTTCATCAATATCAAGCGTTTGTATCCCTCATCTTTTATAAAGACAATATCAGGGGTGCTTTTTTTTTCATCAACTTCAAACATCATGTTTTTATTCCCCACAATATATCCTCTGCTGTCTTAAGGCTTCTCTTTTCTCCTCGATCAAATTTTCATAAAAATATCTTCTTCTATTGCACAAATTTGGGTCTCTGACTCTAAAATTCTAAGTGCTCTTTTTATTTTCAGGAAGATAAGCTGCTTTCCAAAGAAGAAGCAAACGAGTGCAAGAAAATCGTAACGAGGTTGCTTTGTCTTTATGACGGTTTGAATCATCAACAAAACCGGCCCAAATTGATTTTTTCGATATTTTTTTTCAAAGCCAAAACTTTCATCTTCCATAAAGCTTTTATGAGAAAGCTGCCAAATGTTAACATCAGCCCTCAATACCAAAGCCCCAAGGGTGTGCAAGTAAAGAAGAGTCCACTTGAGAGATAGCACAATTTCCTTTTCCCAAGGAAGGGTGCTCTATTGAAAGCCCAAACACGCGGCCAAGATCAACCTCAGTCCCAGATCAACCTCAGTCATCGCCCTTATCTAAAGCTTCCTCAAGCACACGACGTACACGCCCTACGCTTACCTTTTCCTCAAAAATTTTCAATCTCTTTGCCTTAAAATCTACCCCTTTGCCTCAATGCCTCGTTGTCAATCTGGCCCCCCCAAAATGATAAAGCCTCAAAATGATAAGGATTAATTATTTGGCAAGCCGCCGCATGAATACCAGCACCTCTCACAATTCCATAACCAAATTGCACAAAACCTTTTTCATCCAGAGAGAGAAACTGTCCTTAGCGGTCTCGTAAATAAATAACGGTCTCGTAAATAAATAGATGTCCCTCTTTTCTTTCAATTTCCCCCCTCCACCCCAAGCTCTTTAAAAGCACTGTTGCCCTTTCCATAGAGCAAAACGTCTTGATCAAAAACTTAAGCTTTTGGCGCGTCTTCTCTATGCGTCTTACCTCTCCACCTGCAAGAAAATGG
>NZ_JBHIOH010000063.1:0-2053 GCF_042195375.1 Bartonella sp. CL100XZDX
GAATTGTCAAGTAATAAAAATTACTTTTTGCTAAGAAAACGTTTCACATACTGTACAGTGTACATATTGAAATTGTTATTTCTCAATGAGTTAAGTGTACAATGTACAGTTGATTTGAAAATTCTGTCGCTAGCGATAGTTCGCGCTCGTCTGCCCCGCAACGAAGCCAACCCGCTGGGAAGTACCTTTTGCATTGATTTTATTGTATTTTTTCTGGAAAAAACCAAAGCGCAAATGATAATCTGCTTTAAAAATTACAATTAAAGTGAGTAGCGTGTTGACATAGCTTAAGAACATTATTTAGCTTTCTTATTGGCGGCATATTCTTGACGAGCAAGTTGGTACTGTATGTTGGCAATTAATCTTTCATTGGCTTTTTTTACAATAGTACTTGCAATCTCTGGCTTGGACATTACCCCAGCAATTGAGGGTCCTTTTTGTTTTGCAATGGGGAATTGATCTCCATCGGCTCTTTGAAACACATTCCCATTCAGCTTTTTTAATTCAACGCGCTTTGGAAAACTCCCACCTTTGATAAAAGCATGGGGTAAGATTTCTTTCTTTCCAAACAGTGTGTATGTTACGCCGCGTTTTGTTTCTTGTGCTTTAAAAAATTTAAGAGGTATCGGTGTTCCAGAACCAATGATATCTGTCTCGAGAAGCTTTGCTGTAGCCTTTTCTTTAATATAAACACCTTTTTTGACACGCTTTGATTGGGCAGATGTAACATCGGCAATTTGTTTTTCTGCAAAGCGTTCGACTTGTTTTGCTGCAGTGTTTAGAGCATTACGCAGAGCCCAATTAAGGCGAGGGGCTTGAAGGCTTGTGAAGGTATCCTTCACCTGTTGAAGATACCATTTTTGGTGGATGATTAACTTCAACTTCTAAGCCTTTTTTGGGGTAGGTGACTTGGAAGCTTTAGATGCTTTTGGCTGTTCGAGTGGAATTTCCTCTGTCACTGGTTCAGACGATGTTTGTACGGCTTCTTGTTCTATCTGTTTAATTTGTTCAATTGCCTTATCTGTTTTTGCTGTTGTCTTGACGTCAACAAAAAGTTTTGCAGCATTGGCGCGCTTGAGACGTGCGTAGACTTGATTAGAAACTTCAACAAATGGATTATTGGGTGTTGATGGTTCAAAGCGAACAGTGCTTTTATTGTCTCCAACAACACACATTGGCTTAGTGATGACAGCTTTCATCATTGCTCCTTTTGCGTCATAATTAATGACATCATTAGTCAATTATTGATTTTTGTTATTTGAAAAATAGATTAGTCAGAATTCCCCAGAAAACAGGGCTTTCTAGCCACGTTTCAAGTTCACATTTTGCTGAATTTTTGGGGATATTTTTGAATTTTAGACACAATACAACTAGTGCAGTACTGTCATTAAATACGATTTTTTACACTATGTCAACAAAAAAATCATGATCTTGTATTTTTTTTTATTTTTTACCTAAATATGCTGCTTTACAAACAAATGATGCAAATATTCCGTTCCCAAAAATCGTTTATACGTTAAAGCATTTACCATTTATTTTTTGGATAAAAATACTTCTGGAGAGCATTTAGAGCAATACGCAAAGAACTAACAAGATGTGGTAATGTTTTGTTTTCTATAACAAGATGTTGTATCGCGGCATAAAGATTATACTGTCTATAGAGGTGTTGTGCTTCTTTGATAGCCTCTTGCATGTTTGAAAACTGTTCTGTTGCAAATTTAATCCATTTTTCTTTTGCTGTCTCATCAGAAGATGAGGGCATTTTATCATAAACAGCACTTGGCAAACCTTTTGCACACGAATAGTCATTTTTCACTTCAAGATATTTTTGCGCAGCATCATATTGGTCTTGATTTATTTCGCCTTGCAAATAAAGCCGCCCAATATAGGTACTGGAAAGTGGATTTTTAGCCTCTTCTATGGTCAAACAGAAGCGTTTGGCACGCATTTCAATTGCCAATTTATCCATGGGTTCATGCGGTGTTTTTGCTCGTGAGATGCGTCCATTTGGTTCTCTGATACACCCTTTAATCCGAGGACGACCACGTTTTGC